>JBBSDT010000037.1:0-14975 GCA_038240405.1 Ignavibacteria bacterium | reverse complement strand
GAGACCCGGCAGCCATTTATCTTTTCAAATTTCAACGGCACTTCACAGGATATCGATGTGCTCACGCATGAAGCAGGGCATGCTTTTCAAACTTTCTGCAGCCGTGATCTGGGACTGGAAGAATATTTTTTCCCGACCTCGGAAGCTGCAGAGATTCATTCTATGAGCATGGAATTTATTACGTGGCCCTGGATGCAATTATTTTTTGAAGAAGACACCGATAAATTTTTATACCTGCACCTGAGCCATGCCTTGAGATTTATACCATACGGAGTAACGGTTGACGAATTTCAACACTTCATATATGAAAATCCTGAAGCAACCCCTAATGAAAGAAAGCAAATGTGGAGAAATATTGAAAGAAAATACAAGCCTGATTTAGATTATGAGAATAATGAATTTCTTGATAAAGGTACGTATTGGTATCAGCAGGGACATATATTCAGAAGACCTTTTTATTACATAGATTATTGTCTGGCAGAAATCTGTGCCCTTCAGTTTTGGAGAAAATGTAATCATGACAGAAACATTGCATGGGAAGATTATACAAGACTGTGCAAACAGGGCGGCAGTAAATCTTTTCTTGAACTTATTGAAGTTGCAAAGCTGGAATCTCCATTTAAAAAGAATGTAGTAAAATCAATTGTAAGCTATGTGAATGAATGGCTTTTAAATGTTAACAAAGAATTTCAATTCGAAGAAAGCGGGCACTGATTAGCACCTTATTATAAACTTCAATTTGATTCACTTCGGAAATGATGACATGGCTGCATTCATGTTTCATTTATACTATTTAAACTTCTCTATCCTTCATACTGTTAATACATAGTCATATCCGTGATAAATAAATTTTTATCTGATTAATATTAATAAACCCCGGTTAAAATAATAAAATTGGCAAGTCTTTTAGAATTTACAAAAAGAGGTATTTATTGTCCACAAGCTGACATTTATGTTGATCCCTGGTATCCGGTGGATAAAGCAATAATTACTCATGCGCATTCCGATCATGCACGAAGAGGAAGCAAACATTACCTTGCTCATTCTATTTCAGTACCAATAATGAAATACAGGCTTGGTGCAGATATAAATGCAGAATCATTATCCTATGGTCAAACAATTAATTCTAACGGAGTTAATATTTCATTGCATCCTGCAGGGCATATTCCCGGTTCAGCCCAGGTCAGGCTCGAATACCGGGGAGAAGTAGCGGTAATATCCGGAGATTATAAATTAGACGATGATGGCATTTCCGAAAAATTCGTCCCTGTCAAATGCCATACATTTATAACGGAATCAACTTTCGGACTTCCAATTTACAAATGGAAAAAACAAGCAGCAATATTTACCGATATTAATAACTGGTGGATCAGGAACAAAGCAAAAGGTAAAGTTTCTGTTTTATGCGGTTATGCCCTCGGCAAGGCACAAAGGATCCTGCATAATGTAGATAAATCCATCGGTAAAATTTTCGGTCACGGAGGAATAATTAATATTAATAATATTATTATAAATGAAGGAATGAACCTGCCGGCAATTGAAAAAGTAAGTTCTTCTTTTGGTAAAAAAGATTACGAGGGCTCTCTTATACTTGCTCCTCCCTCAGTATTTGGAAATCCATGGTTAAGAAGATTTGAGCCATATTCGCTTGGATATTGTTCTGGCTGGATGAATGTAAGAGGTGCAAAGCGGAGGCAGGCACTTGACATAGGTTTTGCATTGTCCGATCATGCTGACTGGGACGACCTGAATGCAACAGTTAAGGAAACCGGCGCTGAAAAAATTTATGTCACTCACGGATACACTTCAGTCTTTGTAAAGTGGCTCAGGGAAAACGGACACGATGCATATGAACTTGAGACAAAGTTTGTCGGAGAAAATGCTGATGATGAAGAAGATTCTGCAATCAATAGTGAAGAAGTTTAGCATATCAAAAATTTTAATTACTAAATGAAACTTTTCGCAGAATTTTTTGCAGCTTTAGACCAGACAAATAAGACTAATGATAAGATCGAGATCATCAAGGATTATTTTGTACAGGCTAATGATTTTGATAAACTATGGACTTTGTATCTTTTCTCGGGAGGCAAGTTAAAAAAGAAATTTAATACTTCACAACTTAGAGAGTGGGCTATAGAATATGCAAACATTCCAAAGTGGCTTTTTGATGAATCTTATCTATCGGTGGGGGATCTGGCTGAGACAATTGCCCTGGTGCTGCCTTCACAGGAAAATTATTCAGAGAAAACATTAAAACAATGGATAGAATATATAGAGTCCATTAAGAACATAAATGATGAAAACAGAAAGTATAAAATCATGGAAGCATGGAAGAGCCTGAATCAGAATGAAAGATTTGTATTCAATAAACTTATAACCGGAGGCTTCCGTGTAGGAGTGTCGCAGAAAACTTTTATTAATGCGTTAGCAGAACTGGAAAATATTGAAGCAAATGTAATATCTCACAGGTTGATGGGTAACTGGCATCCTGACAGAACAACTTATTCTGAATTATTAAGCGGCATAAATTTAAATGATGAAATTTCAAAACCATATCCGTTTTTCCTTGCGTATTCGGTAGAAGACAAACCTGAGGAGCTTGGAGATTCGCAGGGCTGGCATGCTGAATGGAAATGGGACGGAATAAGAGGGCAGCTTATTTTCAGAAAAGGAGAATTGTTTATCTGGTCCAGAGGTGAAGACCTGCTTACAGAAAAATTTCCCGAGTTTGAAGCCGTTAAGTCTTTCTTACCTGAAGGAATTGTTCTTGACGGAGAAATTATGTGTTATTCAAATGGCAGCCCCTTACCTTTTAATTTATTACAAACAAGAACCGGGAGAAAAAATGTAACACTAAAAATACTTAAAGAAGCTCCGGTCGTATTTATGATATATGATATTCTTGAGTATGAAGGGGCTGATATCCGGACTAAAACACTTGATGAAAGGAAGGATATAATTGGAAGTCTGGAAGGAAGATTCACTGAACTGGGTAATTTAAAAATTTCAAAACAAATAGATTTTAAGGACTGGAATGAACTAAGGAAAATACGTGAAGGGTCAAGAGATATTTTTACAGAGGGTATAATGTTAAAAAGGAAAAATTCTTCATACCAGGTAGGCCGGAAAAAAGGTGATTGGTGGAAATGGAAGATTGATCCTTACTCAATAGATGCGGTAATGATTTACGCACAAAAAGGGCATGGCAGAAGGGCTGATTTATTCACCGATTACACTTTTGCTGTATGGGACAATGACAACCTCGTACCATTTGCAAAGGCATATTCCGGATTGACGGATAAGGAAATAAAAGAAGTAGACTCTTTTGTAAAAAGGAATACTCTTGAGAAGTTCGGAACAGTGCGAACTGTTAAGCCCGAGCTTGTTTTTGAAATAGGTTTTGAAGGGATTGCATCATCTAACAGACATAAATCGGGCGTGGCACTTCGCTTTCCCAGAATACTTCGATGGAGACAGGATAAGAAAATAGAAGAAGCGGATAATCTGGAGTCTCTGAAAAAACTGTTGAAGTAGCGCTGATTTGTTCTAACTTTGCTTTATTAAATTTTGTTTTTTAACATCCTCTTACTTTTTTAATATATAATTACTTTATTCCCTTAAGCTCAAAATTATTTAATCACCTGAAAGACTTTGCAAGCACATATCCTGTAATTATTAACTGGTTCAAATCAAAGAACTGGCAGGCATTTGAATTTCAAAAAGATGTTTGGGAATATTATTCAAAGGGTTACAATGGTCTTTTAAATGCTCCAACCGGAAGCGGGAAGACTTATGCAATGTGGTTTGCAGTGATTATTGATTATATGATGAAGAATGAAGATTATAAGAAAAGAAAAAAAACCGGCTTGCAGCTTTTATGGATCACACCTTTAAAGGCGCTTTCAAAAGACATTGAAAATGCCTTAAGAGAAAGCTGTAAAGATCTTGAAATACCCTGGAAAATAAGTACCCGGACGGGCGACACATCCTCTTCAATAAAATCAAAGCAAAAGAAAAATGAATTTGAAGTTTTAATAACTACTCCGGAAAGCATGCACATTTTACTTTCACAAAAAAACAGTAACGAACTGTTTGAAAATCTGAATAGTGTTGTAATTGATGAATGGCATGAATTGCTGGGCTCAAAGAGGGGAGTTCAGGTCGAGCTTGCATTATCAAGATTAAAGCACTTAAGAAAAGATTTGAGAATATGGGGGGTCTCGGCAACTATTGGAAATCTTGAAGAAGCTATGGATGTATTATTGGGATCGGAAAAAGGGAAAAAAATAATTGTACGGTCCGATATCATTAAAAAAATTGAGGTTGAATCAGTTTTACCAGATGAAGTTGAGAAGTTCCCCTGGGCAGGATACCTTGGGATAAAGCTGCTTCATAAAATAATACCAATTCTCAGAGCCAGTCAGTCTACTCTGATATTTACAAATACCCGTTCTCAAACAGAAATTTGGTTTCAAAAAATTTTAGATAGTTATCCGGAATTTGCCGGACAGATTGCGTTGCATCATGGCTCAATAGACAGGAACATCAGGGATTGGGTTGAAAACTCACTTCACAGGGGCAAGCTGAAGGTTGTTGTATGCACATCCAGCCTTGACTTGGGTGTGGACTTTACACCTGTTGAAACCGTAATACAGATAGGGAGCCCTAAAGGGGTTGCAAAATTTCTTCAAAGGGCAGGCAGAAGCGGTCACCAGCCGGGAGCTGTAAGCAAGATTTATTTTGTTCCGACGCACTCTCTTGAGCTTGTAGAAGGAGCAGCGCTTAAAGAGGCAATACGGACCAATACGGTTGAAAACAGACAGCCACTTATTAAACCTTACGACGTGCTAATTCAATACCTTGTTACTCTTGCAGTTGGAGATGGCTTTGATCAGACAGAAATTTATAAGGAAGTTAAATTAACATTTGCATACCAGACACTGCGTGAAGATGAATGGACATGGATAATGAATTTTATTACAAACGGAGGCGACAGTCTCAAGAATTATGATGAATATTCAAAAGTGGAGCTTACAGAAGGACTTCATAAAGTTACAGATAAAAGAAAAGCTATGTTTCATAAATTATCCATCGGAACAATAGTAAGCGACTTGAGCATGAATGTAAAATATTTAAAGGGCGGAAGCCTTGGGTCGGTTGAAGAAAATTTCTTAACACAGTTAAAACCCGGGGACGTCTTCTCATTTGCAGGTAAAACTCTTGAACTTATATACATTCGAGAAACTACAGCCTATGTAAAAAGGACAAAGAGACGAAGCAGCAGAATCCCGAGCTGGCTTGGTGGAAGAATGCCGCTATCATCACAGCTATCAGAAATGCTAAGATTAAAACTCAGCGAATCTTTGAATGGCAATTCGCCCGATATTGAAATTCAAAAAATAAAACCAATAATTGAACTACAATCAAAAAGATCAATAGTCCCGGATATAAATCAATTCCTGATTGAAAAGTTCGAATCGCATGATGGTTATCATTTATTTTTTTATCCTTTTGAAGGTAGGCTTGTGCATGAAGGTCTGGCCGCACTTTTTGCTTACAGGATTTCCAAATTGAAACCGATGAGCTTTTCTCTAGCAATGAATGATTACGGATTCGAATTATTGTCAGATATGGAAATACCCATTGAAGAAGCCATTAAGAAAGGTTTATTTGATGATGAGGAACTTGTAGCGGATATCCTGAGAAGTATCAATAGCTCGGAAATGGCTAAGCGCAGATTCAGGCAAATTGCAAGGATAACAGGCCTGATCTTTCAGGGGTATCCCGGAAAATATAAAGCTACAAAACATTTGCAGGCTTCTTCGGAACTGCTATTCGAAGTTTTCAGCAAATACGAACCTGATAGCTTATTGATAAAACAGGCTTATGAAGAAATGATGCAGTTTCAGCTTGAAGAGTCAAGATTAAGGCGCGGGCTTGACAGGATAAGGATACAGGAATTGGTAATAACATATCCGGACAGACCCACTCCGTTTTCTTTTCCAATCATGGTGGACAGGTTAAGAGAAAAAATTACTTCGGAAAAGCTCGAAGACAGGGTGAAAAAAATGCAGTTAAAATATGAAAGAGATTAATCTAAAATGAAAGATTCATATAAAATAAATCTGCTTGGTGAAGAATTAATATTGCTTCCGGAAAAAGCAATTTATTTTAAAAAGGGCAACATCTTATTACTTGCCGACCTGCATCTCGGGAAGACAGGCCATTTTAGAAATGCAGGCATTCCTGTTCCTCCCCGACTTGCTTTTGCCGATCTGGAAACTATAGATATCTTGTTGAATGAGAAATTCCCTGATACAGAAAGATTGATTATACTTGGAGACTTATTTCATTCAGAAATGAATATTGACTGGAAGATCTTTGAAAGATGGCGGTCAGGATATTTAAATCTTAACATTCAGCTAATAAAGGGAAATCATGATGTCTTTTCCAATTCAATATATGAAGAAATGGGAGTTGAAGTGTTTGACATATTTATTGTTAATAATTTTATATTGGTCCATAAGTACAATGATGAAGAAACACCGGAGGGACTTTATAAGATATGCGGACATATACATCCGGCGGTAAGAATACGTGGAAAAGCAAGGCAGGCATTGACACTTCCATGTTTTTATTTCGGAAGCACTTTTGGAGTGCTGCCTTCTTTTGGAAGCTTTACAGGTAGATATATTATCCAACCCAGTGAGAACGATAGCATATTTGTAATAGTTGACTATAATTGCGAAAAAAAGATTATTAAAATATAGTACAATGTTTTAAGAAGTTTAAGATTGTTTTAAAAATGACATTTAACCAAAAAATTAATATCGCTATATTTATAACTTAATTTTAATAAGACATTAAATGGATTTTAATTTATCGGAACAGGAACTTGAGGTACAAAAGCTTGCAAGAGATTTCGCTCATAATGAAATTTTGCCTCATGTGATGAAGTTTGATGAATCACAGGAATTTCCAATGGAAATAGCAAAGAAGCTTGGTGAAATTGGTTTCCTTGGAATCATCTTTCCGGAAGAGTATGGGGGATCAAATTTTTCAACTTTGGAATATGCCATTATAGTCGAGGAAATTTCAAAGGTTGATCCATCAATAGGCCTGTCACTTGCTGCACATAACGGACTTTGTACGAACCATATTTACAAATTCGCAAACGAAGAATTAAAAAGAAAATATTTACCGGACCTGACAAGCGGGAAAAAATTAGGAGCCTGGGGATTGACGGAAAATGTTTCCGGTAGTGATGCAGCGGGTATGGCAACAATCGCTGAAAGAAAAAACGGACATTATATTTTAAACGGCAGCAAACTGTTTATTACTCACGGAAGCGTGGGGGAAACTGCACTGGTGACAGCGATAACGGATAAATCAAAAAATAAAAACGGTATCTCGGCATTTATTATTGAAAAGGGCTGGAAAGGTTTCAGAGCGGGCAAAAAAGAAAATAAGCTTGGCATGAGAGCTTCTGATACATCGGAATTGATATTTGAAAACGTTGAAGTTCCGGCCGAAAACTTAGTAGGAGCTGAAGGAGAAGGATTCAAACAATGCATGCAAATTCTTGACGGCGGAAGAATTGCTATTGCTGCTTTGTCACTGGGAATTGCACAGGGAGCACTGGATGCTTCGCTTAAATATGCAAGGGAAAGAAAACAATTTGGGAAATCATTATCAGACTTTCAGGGAATACAATTCAAACTATCAGATATGGCAACTGAAATTGATGCTGCAAGATTGCTAACATATAAAGCTGCCTTTATCAAGGATCAGGGTCGTGATATCACTCTGTCTGCAGCAATGGCAAAATATTATGCCAGCGAGGCTGCCACACGGGCTACTAATGAAGCCGTCCAGATTCACGGAGGCTATGGATTCTTAAAAGATTTTCCGGTTGAAAAATTCTACAGAGATGTTAAGCTTATGACTATAGGAGAAGGCACTTCAGAAGTTCAGAAAATGGTTATAGCAAGAAATATTCTTAATATGTTTTAAAAAAGATATTGATTTGTAAAAGCCAATCTCCGTCAGGACTTGGCTTTTTTTATTAACAGTTTTTTAATTGAAGTATAAAGTAATTTCTTTTCAAAGTGATTGTATTTGTAAATCAATAATTAAATATATTGTCATTCTTAGATAAAATAGGTTTTAAGAAGTTAAAAGAGGGTCTAAATAAGACTAAAGATAATTTATTTGGAAAGGTCAACCGGCTCGTGAATGCAAGGGGAGTTATTGATGATGAATTTCTCAGAGAGCTTGAAGAAATCTTAATTTCATCCGATATTGGCTTTGATACATCCGAATTGTTAGTTCAGAGAATAAAGGACAGAACACAACTGGATAAATATGTGAACCAGGAAGAACTCAACGAATTAATTAACGATGAAATCAGAAAGGTTTTTTCCATTACTACCTCTGAGTTCAAGACCTTCGACTTCACATCCGATAAAAAACCATTTGTAATAATGATAGTCGGAGTCAATGGTGTAGGCAAAACAACTTCTATCGGTAAGCTCGCATATAATTTTAAAAAGGCGGGCAAGTCGGTCCTTATCGGCTCAGCAGACACATTCAGAGCGGCTGCAAATGATCAGTTGGAAGTCTGGGCAAAAAGAGCGGGAGTTGACATAATTCAAAGTAAAAGTACCTCCGATCCTGCATCTGTATCTTTCGATACTGTTAAATCTGCAATCTCCAGAAATACGGATGTTGTAATAATTGATACTGCAGGCAGGCTTCACAACAAATCTCATCTCATGGAGGAGCTAAAAAAGATAAAACGGGTCATACAGAAAGTGATACCTGACGCTCCTCACGAAATATTAATTGTAATAGATTCTACAACGGGCCAAAACGGTCTAAATCAGGCTAAAGAGTTTTCCAAAGCCCTGGAAGGTCTGACAGGTATTATTCTCACCAAGCTTGACGGAACAGCTAAAGGGGGAATAGTCCTGAAAATAAATAAAGAAATGAAACTTCCGGTAAGGTTTGTAGGTGTTGGTGAGCAGATTGATGATCTGCAGGTATTTGAAAGTGAAAGCTTCGTCGAAGCGTTATTTGAAAAATGATAAATGGAAAATAAGATCAAACTACTTCCTCAGGCGCTTTCAAATAAAATTGCCGCCGGAGAAGTTGTAAACAGGCCGGAGTCAGTTGTAAAAGAATTAGTTGAAAATTCTATTGATGCTAAGGCTAAGAATATTACTCTTATTATTAAAGATGCCGGTAAGAGTTTTATTCAGATTATTGACGATGGGTCGGGAATGAATGAAGAGGATGCCATACTTAGTTTTCAGCGTCATTCGACAAGCAAGATTGAGAGCTATGAAGATCTGGAAAAAATTTTAACACTGGGCTTCAGAGGAGAAGCGCTTGCATCGATTGCATCCGTATCACAGGTAGAGCTCAAGTCCAAAACTCTTGGCGAAGAAGTAGGAACTTTGATAAAAGCCGAAGGAAGCGAGATTACTGAAGTTGTAAAAGTAAGTTGTGAAACCGGTACATCCATTACAATAAAAAATCTCTTTTTTAATACTCCCGGAAGAAGAAATTTTCTCAAATCAAACCAAACTGAGTTCAGGCACATATACGAAACCTTCATCAGACTTGTCATTTCAAATCCCGGTATTGCTTTTTGTTTCATAAATAATGATGTCGAACTATTTAATCTGAACAGCTCATCCCTGAAGGAAAGACTGCTCAGTATTTTTACAAATCAGTTTACAGAATCCCTGATAGAAGTAGAATATGGTAATGATTTGATTAATGTTTCCGGTTTTATATCAAAGCCTAATTTTACGAAAAAGTCAAAGCAGGACCAGTATTTTTATCTAAATAAAAGATTCTTTGTCAGCAAGTCTTTAAACTTTGCGGTGTATACAGGATATGATGACCTTATTGAGAAAGGAGATTACCCGTCTTTTTTCTTATTCGTTGATATTAATCCTGAAAAAGTAGATGTGAATGTACATCCGTCCAAAATGGAAGTTAAGTTTGAAGATGAAGGCGCTGTGTTTAGTTTTATTAGAAGAGCGGTTAAAGATTCACTCAAAAAAGCGGACCTTGTTTTTGAAGTTGGGTTTGACAATAAACTTAATATGGGAAGTTCTGAAGAAAATTTTCATTATAAAGAGTCGGGTCATTCTTTTTCAGGCAATTCAAATGCGTTATCATTTCAAAAGAAAGAATTTAATATTCCAAAAGATCAACAAACATCGAATATTCACTCGATTTATGAGGCGATAAAAAAACCAGATGAAAATGCATTTGCAAATTCCCCCGCTTCGGATGATCAGCTGCAAAAAAATATTTTTGAGCACAACAAGAAATCCGAAGCAGAAAAATTTAATGCATGGCAGTATCAGTATAAATATATTATGTACCAGACTGAAACCGGCTTAATGATAATAGATCAGCATGCAGCACATGAAAGAATACTGTATGAGAGAGCTTTACTATGGCTTAACTCGCAATCTTCCTTTTCTCAACAGCTTCTAATACCAATTAAAATTAACCTAACAAAGATTGACTTTCATTTAGCATCATCGTTGAAAGAAGAACTTCAGAATTTAGGGTTTAATTTTAACCTGACGAACAATGAATGCATTGAACTGACCGGAGTTCCATCCGATGTTAAGATAGGCGATGAAAATAAAATCTTTCAGGAGTTAATTGATCAGTATAAAGAATATGAGTTAAAACTGAATTTAGAAAAGCGGGATAATCTTGCAAAATCTTTTGCCTGCAGAAGCGCAATTAAGGCCGGAGATAAACTTACATACCTGGAAATGATGGGTTTAATAGATAATTTATTTGCTTCTCAAATGCCTTATGTATGTCCTCACGGCAGGCCAACGGTAATCAGAATTACTACTGATGAGCTTGACCGGAGATTTAGCAGGACTTAAGAGGGGAGTAAAGAAATGGAAGTTAAAAAGAAGTTTATAAATTCAAAATTCTACGGTGATAGTTAATTTGTCCGAGATGATGAGAGATGGGCAATCAATCCTAATATTACAAACCCGATGGTTGCATTTTCACCAAAATGATCCGCCGGATAAATTTCATTCATATCCTCTGGCTTAAGATTATTAAAAAGTTCTTCCATCATTTTTTCGTATTCTCTATTCCAGTTATTAGCTCTTCCCTGCTCACATTTTGTCTTGAAAATTCCAGATCCCGCTCCCTGATATAACCCGTTTTTCCAAGCTCTGCACCGAAGAAGTGATTTAAGTTGCCGCATATGTGAAGGCATAAATTTCCGGGAGTGTTTTTCATATCTCCTGAAATCTTCCATACATCTTCTTCGTTTTTGTATAAAGAAATTTCTTTCTTAAGCGCATCCAGATTTTTGAGAAACAGCTGCTTGTAAGTATTCATTTTTTTAATGCGTACTAAATTTGTAATAATATATATTAGAACTAAATAGCCTGTATATTTCCTAATAGAATATGGGATACCTGGAAGGCTCCGCTTCATTTAATATCTCATAAACAGCTTCAAATATGTCTTCCGCATTCGGTTTTGAAAAATAATCTCCGTCAGTTCCATATGCGGGTCTGTGAGGCTTAGCAGATAAGCATCTGGGAGGAGAATCCAGATACCTGTAACCACCGTCTTTATCAATTACATTTTGCATCATATACGCTGATGCTCCGCCCGGTACGTCCTCATCCAAAAACAAAACCCGGTTTGTCTTACTAATTGATCCTAAAATTTTCTTATTAATATCAAATGGAAGAAGCGTCTGAACATCGATAAGCTCACAGGAAATATTTACCTGTTTCAATTTTTCCATGGCAGTTCTTGCAATGTCAAGACACGCACCGTAAGTAACAATTGTAATGTCTGTTCCCTCCTGCAATATTTCCGGAATCCCTAAAGGAACACATACTTCCGCAAGATTTTCCGGAAGTTTTTCTTTTAATCGGTAAGCATTTAATCTTTCAACAATCAATGCAGGTTCATCAGATTTCAAAATGGTATTATAAAAACCTGCAGCTCTGGTCATATCCCGTGGAACGCAAACGTGAATTCCACGGCAGCAATTAATGATTGTTCCCATCGGTGAGCCGGAATGCCAGATACCTTCCAAACGATGACCTCGGGTTCTGATTATCACCGGAGCCTTTTGTCCGCCTGCTGTCCTGTATTGTAAACAAGCCAGATCATCACTAATTATCTGCAATGCATAAAAAAGATAATCCAGATATTGAATCTCCACAATAGGTTTTAACCCTCTCAAAGCGGAGCCTATTCCCTGGCCTACAATAGTAGCTTCGCGAATTCCAGTATCAGTAAGTCTTAGCTCGCCGTATTTCGCCTGAAGTCCTGCCATTCCCTGGTTTACATCACCAAGCTTTCCAAGGTCCTCTCCGATAGCAAAAATTCTCGGATCTCTTTGAAATGCTGCATTAAAAAATGCGTTCAATACTTCTCTTCCGTCGAGAATTTTTGAATCTTTATTATATTCCGGCCTGACCTCGGGTACGTTAATAGCTGATTGTTCAGATTCGCTGTATAAATGAGAACTATACCTGGTATTATTTTCTTTTTTAAAATTCTTTCTCCACCTAATAAGATCAGATTTAGCATTAGAATTATCTTCCATCGAAATTCTTAATACATCGTTGACTGCCTCAGAAATTGTTTTCCGGTCATTATTTAATGATTTTCTTAATTTTTCAATTACTATATTTATTTCATCTGCTCGTTTACTGACCTTTGAAATACCGTCAAATAAAATCTTTACTTCTTCATTTTCTTTTTTTATGGGTTCAATGTAATCTTCCCATGCTTCAAGCTGCATTTTTTTGACAAAATCTTTAGAATCTTTTTCAATCAAGTCCAGTTCTTCAACCGTTCCTATTGCATTTGCAAGCATCCACTTTCTCATTTGAATTAAGCAGCAATATTCTTTTTCCCATTCCAGGCGTTCCTGAGTTTTATATCGTTCATGCGATCCGGAAGTTGAATGACCCTGCGGCTGGGTAACTTCCTGCACATGGAATATTGCAGGTATATGTTTTTCACGAACAGTTTTAATTCCCTCTTCATACATATTAATTAATGCTGAGTAATCCCAACCCTTTACCCTGTATATTAAGAATCCCTTTTCAGATTCTTCATCATATTCAAACCCTTTTAGTAAATCAGAAATATTTTCTTTTGCAATCTGATATTTTGCCGGAACAGAAATTCCGTATCCGTCATCCCATATTGAAACTGCAATTGGAATCATCAGTACGCCGGCAGCATTCAGCGCTTCAAAAAACATTCCCTCTGCGCAGCTTGCATTGCCAATTGTTCCAAATGCGACCTCATTTCCATTGTTGCTGAATCCAGGCATATTTTGAAGCTGTTTATTTTCCCTGTAAAGTTTTGACGCATATCCAAGTCCCACAAGCCGGATCATCTGACTTCCTGTCGGAGAAATATCTGATGATGTATTTTTCATATCCATTAAATTTCTCCATTCCCCTTTATCATCAAGAAGTCGGTTGGCAAAATGACCATTCATGGAACGTCCTCCTGAAGCAGGTTCATGACTTATATTTGTATCTGCATACAGCTGTGCAAAAAATTCTTTAACAGTTGAAATACCTGTAGCAAAAGCAAAAGTCTGATCCCTGTAATATCCTGAACGGAAATCACCTTTTTGAAATACTTTCGCCATAGCAATTTGAGCAACTTCTTTTCCGTCTCCGAATATTCCAAATTTCGCCTTGCCTGTCAGAACTTCTTTTCTGCCAAGAAGGCTCGCCTGCCTGCTTTCATTAGCAAGTTTATAATCGGATAAAACTTCTTTCTTATACTCCGCGAATGTAGTTTTTCCGTTAAGAGATATCTTTGTCTGTTTTTTCATTATCAATTGAAATGTATGATGACTTTTGTAATTTAATTATATTTGCAGAAAGGATAAATATAAAACGTAGATTTTTTAAAAAGAAAATAATTGTCTATCAAATGATTTGTCAACTATATTCACAAAATGATTTGATAACATCTGCCGTTATGATTAATTTTAAATATTTAATCTAAAGTTATAATTATGCCTATATGCGGGTATTGTGGGCACCCACTTGAAATAGGTCAGGATGACATGGGCTTAAAATTTATTTCCATTTGTGATAATAAAGGTTGTCCCAGTCACGAAAGATGTCCAATCTGCGGTTCAAATAGTGTGTCAATTATTTATGTTCCCCGCATGGAAATCATATTTGAATGCCAGAAATGTGGAAATGATTGGAAAAAACCTTTATCGGAATCTTAAGCAGATTGTCCTGCATTCCTCCCTTTAAACAGCCTGTAAATCAATAAGAGAACAATCGCACCAAGAAAAGATGCTATAAAGCCTGCAGATTGTCCTTCACTATACCAACCAATCATTCTTCCAAGAAAAGTAAAAAGTACGGATCCGGCTATTCCGATTAAAATTGTAATAATGATTCCCCCCGGATCTTTTCCCGGCATGACTAGTTTTGCTAATGCCCCGGCTACAAATCCGATAATGATAGCCCAGATAATTGAACCCATAAGATTTCTCCTTTAGTTTATTTTTTTAATAATATTGAAAAATTCTTTAACACTTTGTAAGAATTTGTTAATATAAAAATTATTTTTATCAAAGAGTACGAACTTCTCAATACGTATTAAACAATCCGGATATGGATAACGTGTACCAGTATTTACAAACGTTTTACTTTAATAATAACTTTAATAAACTATCGCATAATGTTATATTTAAAAAAATTTAAAAATGCCTTCAGAACTTTTAGGCGATTCCGTTCAAATAAAAGAAATCAACGAAACAATAAAGCAGGTAGCTCCTACTGATGTGAGCATACTAATTACCGGCGAAAGCGGCTCCGGAAAAGAAGTTGTGGCAAATTTAATTCATCATTCCAGCAAGAGAAGCGAGAGGCCGTTTATAGTAGTAAACTGCGGGGCAATACCTG
>JBBSDT010000036.1:0-14998 GCA_038240405.1 Ignavibacteria bacterium | reverse complement strand
TGTAACGGATTTTATCTCGTCGAACTTGCAACTGCTAAACAAAATAATTACAGCCAGGATTATATAATAATTATAAATTTTCATTGCTGCGTAATAGTTTTTCTCTTTCTTCATCTATCCTTCGTTTCCTTTCCTCCAGCTTCTCCTGCTTTATTCTCGACAATGAAGTTACAAACCTGTATATGCCATAGACTATTAAAATAATACCAAACATTAACTTTGTTGAATCCAGTTTGCCCGGATATATAATTCCCAAGAGTAATAGCAATCCGAAGATAAATGTAAGACCCGCAGTTGCAAAATTTATTATAAGAGTTGTATTCATGATATTGATTGAGCTATTTTATCCTACTGTTAGTGGTACATCAATCACCATTTTCTTTTATCATTTAAATAAGTTCAATTACTGTTCCATAGTTAAGAATTAATCTAGTTTCGATTTATCCCGTAGATCGAAATTACTAAAGAATTTAAAAATTCACTTATTTTTTTGAAGTCAATGTAAAATTAAATGGAATATTAACCCAGCACTTTACAAGTTCTCCTCCCTGCAAGGCTGGTGAAAATTTCAAATTCATTATTTTATCTGCTACTTCTTCTTTAAATACTTCAGGTCCGCTAATTCCTCCAACCTTAATTACAGAGCCATCTGTCCCTACCAACACTCTTGCAATGACTCTTCCTTCAATACCGGATAGCCTTGCGATTTCCGGATAAATAATCAAACTTTTTACAGAATTCAGGTTTATAGCGACGGGAGCTTTTTCAACCTGATATTGTTCCGGAAAACTATCTTTCTTCTTTTCTTCCTTTTTTTCCACCTTTTGTTCAATTTTTCTCTCTTCCACTTTTCCAATAAAATCCGCATTCACTTTAGAAGGATCATCGGTTCCATGAGAGGACACCGGCAGCCTCACATCTTCGAGTTCTTTCTGGCTTTTTAGCTTTACGGTTTCTGTCACTAATTTTTTAGCAACAGGATCTGGAACTAAAGCTGCTAAATCTTTAAGAGGTAATATTTCTTTGGAAATTTCAGTAGGTATTTTACTTATAGGAGGAGAAGGATCAGCGTAGTCAATTGAAATAAATGTTCTTCGTGAGTTATTTTTTTCATTCTCAGCTCTGACATTCTCGAGGTACATTATAAAAACATATCCCGAGATCAGAACCAAATGAATTACTGTTGCTATAATTAACCCCCGGGTTAAATATTTCTGATAGAATTGTTTTAACTCGGGAGCTCCGTATTTCATGTTCTTGTTTAACTCTGAAGGAAGTCGCAATTGATATTTGAGTTCGACATTTTAAACCCTCCGGTGTTGTTAGATTTTATAATTTTACTTAAGCTATCTTACTTTCTTTAGTAAAATTTAGTTCCGGGTTTACTACAATCGAACGAACTATAATTTATTTATTATCGCTGTTATCTTTTTTCTCATCACCGTTATCAGAGTTCTTCTTATCTTTAGCACTCAATGTAAAACTAAATGGAACACTAACCCAACATTTTACAGGCTGTCCTCCCTGCAACGCAGGAGTAAATTGCAAATTCATTACCTTATCTGCCACTTCTTCACGAAATACTTCAGGCCCGCTAACACCTCCGACTTTAATAACTGATCCGTCTGTTCCTACTAATACTTTAGCAACGACTCTGCCTTCCATGCCTGATTGTCGTGCAATTTCCGGATATCTCATCGAGCCTTTTACGGAACCCAGGTTAACGGCAACAGGAGCTTTTTCAACTTCAAACTGCTGAAAAACATCCTTCTTCTTTTCTTCTTTCTTTTCAACTTTTTCTTCAACTTTTTTCTCTTCAACTTTACCTGTGAAATTCGGATTTACTTTGGAAGGATCATCAGTGCCGGTAGATGCAACTGGCAGCTTTACATCTTCAAGCTCTTTCTGGCTTTTTAACTTAACTTCTTCTGTAACCAATTTTTTTGCAACGGGCTCAGGAGCTAATGCAGATAAATCTTTTAGAGCAACTTCTTTTGGGATTTCGGGAGGTACTTCATCTATCGGCGGAGGTACATCAAGATCCTGGAGCGTTATTTCCCTGGTTTGCTGATCTTTTTCATTTTCAGCGCGGACTCTCTCAAGATACATAGCAAAAAGATATCCCGAGATCAGCACAGAATGGAGAACTATTGCGATAATCAGTCCTCTGGTCAAATACTTTTGATATAGACTTTTTAATTCAGGCGCACCATACTTCATCTTCTTATTAATCTCTATGAAGACGTCGTTGCTGTTATCTATGTTCGACATTTTTAAACCCTCCTGGGTGAATAATTTTTTAATATTCTTAAATTATCTAACTATAGAAATAAAATTAAGTTCCGATATTCAGGCTAACTTAAAACATTAATTGAATAAATTAAAGTGACTTAGTTTATTATATATAAATATTTACAAATATTTGAAGTTACTTTTTAGGACCAAAATAAGGTAATATTCCTATCGGATTATGAAAATATTGTCTGACTAAATCATCCGTTGAATTTATAGTTTCCTCTGTGTTCTTTTTTCCACTATTATTTATTTCATTATTAACAGATTTAACCAATTCCTGCGATGATTCGTTCTGTAAAATTTCTTTATTGTTTATAACCTGTACTTTGTCAGGGACTTCAAAATATGTAACATAGCTTCTTGGGATAAGCTGCTTTTCGGGCACCTTTACGTCATAACTTGTATAAATCCCTGATGTAGGAATGATTTTGGGATCCACGACAAATTTCGGTCTTTCTGTTATATAATATCTTCCTTTCAGAATATTATAAAGGTTTGAGGCCAGGATGGTCTTATATTCCTCTTTTGTATAAACCTTAGCGTTTTCAAATCCTTCCGGAGCGAAAGTGATTGCGCGCGCTGAGTAGCCTTTAGTTGCCAGCACTAGTGTGCCAATTTCACATTCACCATACAGCTTCTTCACATCCTCGTGCTTCATTCTTATGCACCCGTGTGATGCAGGGCGAATTCCGAGAGAACCGTAATATCCTGTTCCGTTAAGAGAATGAAATCCGATTCCCTGATTAAAAGGCATATAATTATACATATCGGCTGCATCGAATTGAGAAGAGATATGATGTTCTTCCTTTGAAAAAATTGCAAACAAACCGGGCCGGGATTCCAATGCTTTCGGATCTCCTCCATGATTATTCCCTGTAGAAACCGGATACTTTTCCGTTTTGCCATTTCTCCAGTGCTGATAAAGCATTTGCTGATCAATTCTTAATTCAAGCCAGCAGTTTTTATCGGTATATACTGTATCCTTTATTCCTGAAGAAAGGTCTTCTGAAGAAAGTATATTAAATTTACCGGCATTTTTGATTTCTTTTCCCTTTGTTTCATAACGGGCTTTAGATTTTCCCGCCTGGTTTCCATAATCGCTGCTAATGAAACTTGCTGTAATGAAAACAACTAATAATGCAGGTAATACAAGTGTAATTAATTTTGAATTTTGTGGCTTACTAATTAGTTCGGGACTATCTATAGAATCAAAATCTAATTCATTAGCCTTAATATTGGTACTATCCATATCTAAAAAATATCAAAATTTAAGTTAAGTTAAAACGTATTTTCGGGGGATATTCTAAGAAATAGGGAAAGGCTTACATAGTTCCCAAATGAAGTGATCCTTACAGTTCCCAAATTAAGTGATCCTTACAAGTATACATGTGATGTTAAATTATGAACTGTTAAATCATTACAATCCATTATTGCAGACGATCAGATTACTTCATATCATTTCATTCTAAAATATCCGGAATATCTACTTAACCAAATTTTCCCGTAACATATTCCTCTGTTAACTTTTCTTTTGGATTAGTAAACATTCTTCTGGTTTTTGAAAATTCCACTAATTTCCCTAAATAAAAAAATGCTGTCTGATCGCTAATTCTGGCTGCCTGCTGCATATTGTGTGTTACAATTACTATTGTATAATTATTCTTAAAATTAAACATCAGTTCTTCAATTTTCGAAGTTGAAATAGGATCAAGGGCGCTCGTTGGTTCATCCATCAAAATAATTTCAGGATTTACCGAAATTGTCCTTGCTATGCATAGTCTTTGCTGTTGTCCCCCGGACAGACTTATTGCAGGGCTTTTTAACCGGTCTTTTACTTCTTCCCATAATCCCGAATACATTAGATTTTTTTCAACTACTTCATCCAGAAATTTTCTTTTTGTAATTCCATTTAATTTTAATCCTGAAATGACATTTTCATATATTGACATGGTTGGAAAAGGATTTGGCTTTTGGAATACCATGCCAACTTTCTTTCTTATCTCAACAGAATTATAATTTGAAATACTTTCTCCGTTTATCAAAATTTCACCGAAGACTTTTGCTTTAGGAGTCATGTCATGCATTAAGTTAATGGAGCGGAGAAAGGTAGACTTGCCGCACCCGGAGGGACCTATTATTGCAGTAATCTTATTTTTTCTGATTTTTAGATTTATATTTTCAATGGCAGCACGTTCCTTGAAATAAACTGATAAGTTCTGTGTCTCGATTGAAACTTTCGATTCCTTTTCAGTATCAGCTATTGTTTCGGTCTCGTCCTCCCGGATACCAATGGTCATAATTAAGTTACTCCATCAAATTTATTTCTTGTAACAAACCGTACAATAAGATTAACTACAAATACAAGAAATATTAATACAAAAGCGCCGGCCCACGCTTGTTCATGCCAGTCATCGTATGGTGAAATTGCATAAGCAAATATCTGAAGCGGCAGAGCTGCCATTGGTTCATCAATTTTTGTCTGCCAGAATGAATTTCCAAAAGCGGTAAAAAGCAAAGGGGCAGTTTCCCCTGCTGCTCTTGCTATTGCCAGTAAAATTCCAGTAATTATTCCGGAGGAAGCTGTGGTTAAAACAACTCTTAATGTTGTCTTCCATCTTGAAACACCTAATGCCAATGAAGCCTCTCTTAATGACTGCGGAACTAATCTGAGCATTTCTTCCGTAATTTTTGTGACTGTGGGGATCATCAATATTCCAAGAGCAACACCTCCTGCTAATCCCGAAAATCTTTTCATGGGAAGTACAATTACGCCATAAGCAAAAATTCCTATAATAATGGATGGGATGCCGCTAAGTATATCGGTTGTAAATTTTATGATTATCGCTATAAAATTTTTCGAATACTCAGAAATATAAATGCCAGCCAGAATACCAACAGGAATACCAAACAATCCTCCTAACGCAATTAGAATTAAACTTCCGGTAATTGCATTAGCCATTCCTCCGCCCTCTTCTCCGACAGGTTTAGGCAGCTGTGTAAAAAAATTTAAATTTAAAGAAGTTATTCCGGATTTGGTTGTAAAGAAAAAAATATAAAATAAGGGAACTATAGTCACTATTCCTGCGATTACGCATAAGGTGATCATTATGGAATTTACAAGTTTCCTTCTCTTCAGATTTCGCGAGCTTTTCAAAATTCCTGCTGTTGTCATTTATGCTTTTCTTGTCACACTGTAAATTAATAACCTGGCAAATGAGTTAACTACAAAAGTCACTCCGAATAAAATTAATCCAACTTCGATCAGTGAACTTATATGAATACTGCTTGAAGCCTCAGCAAATTCATTGGCAATTACCGATGACATTGAATATGCGGGTTCAAACAACGATGCCTCAATTTGTGCTTTGTTTCCAATCACCATTGTTACAGCCATTGTTTCTCCAATTGCTCTTCCTAATCCGAGTACAGCGCCTCCCAAAATCCCGCTTCTGGCATTAAGTAAGGCCATCCTGATTGCTTCCCATTTTGTGGCGCCGAGCGCATATGCTGCTTCCCTTTGTGAAATTGGAATTGCTTTCAAAACATCCCGGGTAATTGCCGAAATAATAGGCGTTATCATAATAGCAAGAATAATTGATGCAGTTAAAAGACCGGTTCCATATAAAGTACCCTTAAAGAATGGCAGAAAACCTAAAGTGGTTTGGAGAAAAGGCTGAATCGTGCTTCTCATAAACGGGGCAAACACAAAGATTCCCCAGAAGCCATAAATTATGCTTGGGATTGCCGCAAGTATTTCAATTAAAAAGCTTATTGGATTTCGGACGGACTTATGTACAATTTCGGAAAGAAAGACTGCAACCCCAATACTAATTGGTAATGAAATGAGTAAAGCCAGCAAGGAGGACACCACCGTCCCATAAATAAATGGCAATGCTCCGAATTCTTCTTTAACCGGATCCCAGTTGGATGAAAAGATAAACCCAAACCCAAACTTGCTTCTGCTTTCGGCTGAATCACTGAACATCTCAGAAGCTATATAAACAACCAATCCTACAATTACTAAAGCAAACAGCAAAGTGAGATTTTCAAATAAAATGTCACCGAACTTTTTTCTGCTTTTTATTTGTTTTCGGGAATCCTCCAAATTATGATCTTTGGGACATATGTTCTTTTAATAAGTTATACTGTTTACTTTGTCCATCGTCTTGCTAATTAAAGCCTGCGGCAAAGGCGCATACCCTAAATCCTTAGCAAATTTTTCTCCATCACTCAAAGCCCATTTCAGAAATTCTTTTAAGGTTTTTCCTTTTCCGGAATCTTTTTGCTTTTGGTAGATAAGCAGGTAGGTATAACTCGATATTGGGTAAGAATCTTTTCCTTTCGCATTTGTTATTGATTGTCTCAGGTCTTCGGGTAAATCATTAATTGACTGCTCTGCAGCTTTAGTCAGCGATTCCAGATTTGGCGCAACAAATTGACCCTCCTGGTTTTTTACGTTTGCATACTTAAGATTATTTTGTAAAGCGTAAATCAATTCAACATATCCGATGGAATATTCGAGCTGTTTTACAAGACCGGTAACTCCTTCATTTCCCTTCCCTCCCTGTCCTGTTGGAAATTTAACTTCTTTAGCAACACCCACTTTAGTCTTCCAATCCGGGTTAACCTTTCCAAGATAATCTGTGAATACAAAAGTAGTTCCACTTCCGTCAGTTCTGTAACAAACTATAATTTCTTTATCCGGAAGCTTCAAATCTGTATTTTCCTTTTGAATTACAGGGTCATTCCATTTTTTTATATTTCCCAGATAGATTCCAGAGATTGCTTCCGGAGTCAAATTAATATTCTTATCTATTCCGGGTATGTTATAAGTTAAAATGACCGAGCCAATTACTGTAGGAATGTGAAGAATGTTATTATTGTTTTTGGAGTTAGCCTTATCAATCTCTTCGTTGCTCATCGGACTGTCAGTAGCTCCAAAGTCAACAGTTCCTTCTGTTATCTGCTTGATTCCTCCACCGCTTCCTATTGACTGGTAATTTATCTTGGCATCAGTATTTATCTTTGCATATTCGTTGAACCATTTTGAATAAATAGGATACGGGAATGTAGCCCCCGCCCCGTTAATCTGTCCGGAATCGCCGGGTTTATTTATTGCAACATCTTTTTTACCTCCGCATGAAATTAATGTAAGGGAGAGTAACATTGCCATTATGATTTTTGTCATTTCTTAATTTTAGTTTAGATTCAAAAATACTTAATTAAAATTATAACTAATGTTAAGAAATTGTAAAGAGAAGGAGAGGAAGGGAGTAGGATTATAGAAGGTGAAGAAATTTTATAAGAAAATTCAAAATCCGAAGATCCATCATATTTAGGAGCAATGCCTGCTTCTCTTCAGGAAGATGTTTATTCATTGACTTCATAAAGAGATTGTTTCTTTGTCAGACTATCTCTCAATTTTAATTATTAAGGAAATCAATTTTGCCGGTAGAAACATTATAAATTGCACCAACAATTTTAAGATTTCCTTCAATAACCAGATCTGATAGTATTTTGCTATTTGCTAAAATCTTTTTCGATGTAAGTTCTACATTTTTTTTCGCGACAGCATTTACAAAATCCTTATTTTTTGAATTTCTGTTATTGTCAAAACCTTTTACAGAATCAACGGCAGGCATAATCATATTCATTACTTCCGTAATGTTGCCCAGTTTAACATTGTCACATGCGCTCTTTATAGCGCCACAGTCTGTATGTCCCATTACGATTATTACTTTTGTACCCACAACTTTGCAGGCATATTCAATTCCGCCAATTACATCGAGATCGGCATAATTTCCCGCTACCCTTGTATTAAAAACATCCCCTATTCCTTTGTCACAGATCACTTCTACAGGTCCCCTGCTGTCAATACAACTTAGAACTATTGCTTTTGGAAACTGACCTTCCTTTCCTGTGTGCTCCACCTGCATTAAATAATCTTCCTGCATTGTAACACCTTTCAAGAACCTGTCATTGCCGTCTTTGAATTGCTGTATAATTTCATCCGATGTTAGTCCCGTTTGCTTCTCTTTTGTCAAAACATTATCCTTTGTCTTCGTTTCTTTATTCATAGATTCGGGAGGTTTGGTTTCCTGTTTCTGGCATGAGAAGAATAAAAATGAGCTCATTAGTAATGTTACCACTAAATGTTTTTTCATTAGTAGTTTTTTTTAACATTAATAAATAGTAATTATGATTTTTTGATTTTTAAATTATTCTTCCGCTGCCTACTTTTATTTCTGATCCTTCAGCGAAAAAAACGGATAAAGGTTTATTATTTTTTAATGATGCAAATTCATTTCCATACAGCATTGCGAAATCCACATTAATTTCATAGTCTGAAACAGGGTACATTTTCCATTTAGGATGCTGAACATTATATTCCGAGGTATCTGAATTATTTATTTTTGTGTAACCCCAATAATGCTCGGTAATAAATTCTTCTTCACTCCCCTGCTTGAAATCATAAGCTGTTTCAATGCTATTAACTTTAAAGGAATTCCACTTCCCTGACTCCCACTGATATTCAGCAGAAATAACAGATTGTGAATGAGTCCATTGATGCTTCATTTTCATAGCTTCATAATTTTCTTTAAATATATTGTTTGCTATAAAAACGATTGCCCGTTTGGGAACTATTTCCTTAATAAATACAACTCCCCTCTTCCATTGGTTTGATATTTTATCTTTGTGAAGCACGTAAAATCTCAGATTTACTTCTTCAAAATTTACATGGAACGGAATTCTGAAGCCTTTAATTCTTGTATTCAAAAACATAAACCCGACAAGGCTTACATAAGTTATTTCGTTCCATTTATCTAATTCAGTTTTATTCGGAATATAATTTTTTAAAATTTCGGGATCAAAACTATAGTTTGCAATAACCAGCTTTCTCCATTCAGCTGTTAAAAAAATTTTATTCAAAAGAAATTATAATTTGTAACATACATTTTTAGTTGACAGTTACGATACGAACCCCGAAGATCTTTCCAAAAATTCAATTCTGTTTCCAAATGGGTCACAAAAGGAAAATCGATTCTGTCCGGGAAGGTGTGTTTCATTCTTAATTTTAATCTCATTTTTTTCGAGGTGCTTTCTCACTTCTGGCAAATTAGAAATTTCAAAAGCTGGGTGACGTTTAGATTTATTCATTTCGTTTTCGATGCCTATATGCAGCTGTATATCGGCAATTTCAAACCACAAACCGCCATTTATAATTAATTCGGCCGGTTTGGAAATTTCTTTTAACCCAATTATTTCCGTATAAAATTTCCTTGCTCCTTCTTCCTTCCCTGCAGGAATGCAAATTTGAATGTGATCGAGGCGTTTAAATTCTATTTTCATTGTTCTATAAATATAATTAATAATTTTTAAATGATTTATTCAGAAATTGAGGAAAGATTTTGTGATTAGTTATGATTAGATACGAGCACATAATTTTAATTATGATTTTAAATGATAAAACTATCTATAATAAACATCCTCATATATACTAATATCATCCCTTGGGGATTTGTTAATTTTATAATTATGGGATCTACAATAATGTCATCCCTTCGGGATTGCTTAATCTTATAATTATCCAGCTACAATAATGTCATCCCTTCGGGATTGCTTAATCTTATAATTATCCAGATACAATAATGTCATCCCTTCGGGATTGCTTAATCTTATAATTATCCAGATACAATAATGTCATCCCTTCGGGATTTGCTTAGTCTTATAATTATCCAGATACAATAATGTCATCCCTTCGGGATTGCTTAATCTTATAATTATCCAGATACAATAATGTCATCCCTTCGGGATTTGCTTAATCTTATAATTATCCAGCTATAATAATATTCATCCTTCGGGATGATAATGTTAAAATGATCATTTACGAAAATTTTAATTATTGAGGGATGCAAAGAAATCTCGAAGGGATGACATTATTGAAGGGATGATATTATTAAAAGGATGGTATTATTGTAAAGAATAAAAAAAATCCATTCTGATATTGCCAGAATGGATTTTAAATAAATTTTAAATGTCCGAAAAAATATTTTACTTAACGAGTATTAATTTTTTTGTTTCCTTGAATCCTGATTCAGTACTTAATGCATAGAAATACATTCCGCTTGAAAGTCCATACTTATTTGCATCAAAGGTAATTTCATAACTGCCTGCGTCTCTGCGATCATTCACCAGTTGGGCTACTTCCTGTCCTGCAATATTAAATACATTCAAATTAACGGAAGTATTTTCCGGTAATGAGAATTTTATATTTGTTGTTGGATTGAATGGATTCGGATAATTTTGTTCGAGAGCATATTTTTCAGGGATAGTATTATTAACATATCCGCCTGTTCCTATACCTGTGATCGTAAAATTTGTTTTTACTACATACAGCCCTGAATCTGTATCAGAGCCGATAATTTTTCCCGAAGGAAACATGAACACACCCCAGCAACCAACATAATCTGTGCTGTTATCCCTCTTATAGGTATCATACCAGGCAACTTCCGTAGGAACAGCAGGATTGGAAATATCAACAATTCTTATTCCGGCGGAATAGTGAGCGATTACAGCATAATTTCCATAAATCTCTACATTGTGGACTATTGTTGTTGTTAAATTTGTAGGTTGCCACTGGGTTACGAACGTGATGTTATTTAAATCCTGGATATTCCAGACATTCAATTGTCCGGGAGGTGTATCTACTTCATTAGTTGTAAGTATATATTTTCTATCCCCTGTTATAGCACAATTGTGTGTAGAAATGGTTGACTGAGGATATGACTGCCATGTCCTTACTGTCGTGGGACTGCTTTTGTTTGTAGCGTTAATGATCGAAGTTTGACCAGTGTAAATATTTGAAGCCCATATAGTGTCGTTTAGGATTCTGGTGTCGTGGGCATAAAGTGTTGTCCATTGACCCATTTTGACAGGATTAATGGGATCGGTAATATTAACGATTGTGATACCCCCGTTAGCTGCAGAATTCCCTCCATTAAGATAAAGGTATGGTCCGTTTTGTGAGATAGAATGTGTGTGAGTATAGGAACCGTATCCCCATGTTGTTACCAGATGAGCGGAATCCGGTAAATACTGCAGATCTACAATTTGTAATTTACTTCCCGATGCCTCTGATACAATATATGCATAATGAGAGTAAACTTTCATTTCTCTCCATTCTGAAGTGAGCCCGGCAATAAATCCAACTTCAGTAATATTTGAAGAATCTGTTATGTCAACAAAAGATGTACCTGGCTCGGAACCGATTATTGCATATTCTCTACCATTAGGAGCACGATATCCCCAGCATGCAGAGTACTTATATTGATGATTTGTAGGCCTGGGATTTAAATGCCTCAGTAAATGTGTGTTGAAATCCGCTAATTGCGAAAATGTATTGCTTGTATAAATAAAAGTTATACATAGTAAAAAGAAGGTGACTAAGTTTTTCATTTGCTTATTTGTTTGGTTGAATATATTTTGAGAAATAGCTTTAAGATGCAAGGAAGTTTTTGTGAGATTTATTTCTAATATGAACTGTTTTAATAAAGTGAAAATTCCCGTATTAACAGGAATTTTAGAATTAAATTTTATTACAAAAGTATTTCTAAGAAATAGGTATTTTTATTTAAGTAATATCATCTTCCTGGTCTCCTTAAATAACTCAGACTTTCCTTGTGAAGATATAGTTAGAGTATAGTAATAAATTCCGCTGGATAAATTATATTTATTAGCATCAAAGCTTTCCTCATAACCGCCGGAGTTCATTTTATTATTTACAAGTTCTGCAACTTCCTTTCCTCTGACATCAAACACTTTCAAACTGACATAAGAATTCTCACTGAGATTGAATTTTATTGTAGTACCCGGATTGAAAGGATTCGGAAAATTTTGTTCAAGCGAAAAGGTTTCAGGAATTGTGCCGGTGTTATTATTTTCTATGCCTGTAATTATCGGAAATGTTGTCTTTACAACATACAGCCCTGTTTCCCTGTCCGAAGCAATTATTTTACCAGAAGGAAACATATAAACACCCCAGCATCCCCAGTAATCAGTAGTGTTACCCGGGGGATAAGTATCATACCAGGCTACTTCTACCGGATTATCAGGATTTGTAATATTAAGAAGTCTTATGCCAGCCGAGTAATGAGCAATAAGAGCGTAATGACCATATATTTCCACATTATGAACAATTGCTGTTGTAATATAAGTCGGATGCCAATTAGTAACATAAGTGATACTGCTTAAATTCTCAATGTTCCAGATTTTCAGAAGATGAGGAGCAGTTCCGATTTCATCAGTTACGAAAAGTCTTTTTCTGTCGACAGTTAAGGCTGTATTATGAGGTCCTGCGCCGGGAAGGTTTACAAACGATGTAATTGAACTTAAGGAGTTCTTATTCGTTGCATTTATTATAGAGACCTTTCCGGAATTAATATTTGCAGCATATATAGTATCATTCACTACTCTGCAGTCGTGAACATATAAAGTTGTCCATTTACCTCTTACAACGGGGGTTTCCGGATCTGCAGTAAGATCAAAAACCACTATTCCCCCATTTCCAACAAATCCTGAATTACAGCCGTTAAGATAAAGGTAAGGACCCGATTGGGATATTGTATGTGTTGTTGAATAAGTAGGGACGACAAATGTTTTGACAAAATGGATGGAATCAGGCAAATACTGAAGGTCTACTATCTGAAGTCCGCTGCCTGTAGCTTCAGAAACAATATATGCATAGTGAGAATATGTTTTCATCTCTCTCCATGAAGAAGTAAGTCCCGGTAAAAAACCTACTTCATGAGTGTTAGCAGAATCGGTCACATCTATAAATGAAGTTCCGGTTGGACAGCCCATAATTGCGTATTCTCTTCCATTTGATGCCACATATCCCCATATAGCTGAATACAAAGAAGCAGCAAAATGATTATTTAAATTCTTAACAAGATACATATTCTGATTGGGCAACTGAGAGTATGAATTTGAAAAACTTAAGGTTATCGCCATGAGTATTACAAATATAAATCTTTTATTCATTGATATATTTTAGACAATTATTTAATTAAAAACATTTTTTTTGTTTCGGAAAATTTGGAAGAGTTATTTTCAACATCCAGTTTATATAAGTACGTTCCGCTGCTTAAATTATATTTTGTGGCATCAAAGGATATTTCATAGATACCTCCGTCTCTTCTGTCATTAATTACATTAGCTGCAATCCTTCCCTGTATGTCATATACATTTAATTTTACAAAAGAGTTATCTTTTATAGAAAATTTGATCGTAGTGGAAGGGTTGAATGGATTCGGGTAATTTTGACTCAAGGAAAAATCTCCGGGTGTTTCTGAATTCTTATTATTAATGCCGGTTAAATTGAAAGTAGTTTTGATCACGAACAATCCATTACTTATATCCGAACCTATTATCTTTCCGGACGGAAATTTATATACACCCCAGCATCCTGCAAAGTTAGTATTATTGTTTGAGGGGTAAGTGTCATACCATGCCACTTCCGTTGGGTTTGTAGGATCTGTAATGTTAACTATTCTTATACCTGCGGTGTAATGTGCAATGACGGCATAGTTGCCGTATATTTCTACATTATGAACAATCGCAGTGGTAATACCCGTGGGCTGCCATTCTCTTATAAAAGTAATATTATTTAAATCCTGTATATCCCAAACATTTAGTTTACCGTTTGGGGAACTAACTTCATTGGTAGTAAGAATATATTTTCTATTACCTGTAATTGCACAGTTATGTGTGGAAACTACAGCCTGCGGATAAGACTGCCAGTTTCTTATCGTAACGAGACTATTCTTATTCAGTGCGTTAATAATTGTAATTTTTCCGGTATAAATATTTGCCGCCCAGATAGTGTCATTTAATATTCTGCAATCATGAACATATTCAGTAGTCCATTGACCCATTTTTACGGGATTTTCGGGATCATTAACATCAACTACGGTTATACCTCCATTTAATGCAGAATTTCCGCCGTTAAGATATAAATAATGTCCGGATTGTGAAATTGAATGAGTATGAGTATATCCGCTGTAGCCCCAAACTTTTACCAGATGAACAGAATCCGGCAGATACTGCAAATCAATAATCTGCAACAAACTGTTCGTTGCTTCAGAAACTACATAAGCATAATGCGAGTATGTTTTCATTTCTCTCCAGCTGCTGTTAATTCCTTTTACGGAATCAACTTCGTGTATATTTGCTGAATCTGTAATATCTACAAAAGAAGTTCCGACCCCAGTTCCCAGAATTGCATATTCTCTGCCATTTGGAGCAGTATATCCCCATAGTGCAGAATAGCTGGCATAGGTATCTAAATTTTTAAGAAGATATGTATTCTGATTTGGTAATTGAGAAAAGGAAGAATTTATAAAGGACAGAAATAATATAATAACAGAAAAGTATTTTATTGTTCGCATTTTTTATGCACTCTAATAGTTTTTTGTAATTTAAAATAGTGATTTCGCCGGTCAAATGCCATTTAAAAGACAAAAAATAAAAAGGAATGGTATCAGTAGTGTCCAAATTAATTTACTTTTATTGTTGTGTATTGGTTCGGCGGAAAATGGAATTTTCAAATTTGAATTTAGGTAGATCATGAAGCTAAGTTTCTGATATTAATTCTGTTAATTCTTGCCCCAGTTAACTTCTTTTGTCTTACATTAAGTTTCTCTTT
>JBBSDT010000035.1:0-15223 GCA_038240405.1 Ignavibacteria bacterium | reverse complement strand
GGCAGCGCTGACGGATTACTAAGAACAATAGAATACGGACAGCCCTGGATAGGAAAGTGGAAGATATACAGAGAAATTAGTCCAATTGACCTAGCCTCTGATATAAAAACTTATGCGGCGCCAAATCCTTTTTCCCCGGATGATGAAATTACAAGGATTTTTTATAAGACTACAAATGCAACCACAAAAATTACTATCAGGATTTTTGATTTCGGAATGAATCCTGTCAGAACTGTTATACAGAACGCTGTACGGACGGGGTCTGATGAATTATTTACAGCATGGGATGGCAAGAATGATGAAGGTGCACAGGCAGCAAACGGTGTTTATTTTTACAGAGTGGAATTCGATGACAAAAATCCCGTATGGGGTAAAATAATTTTACTTCAGTAGGATTATCCGGGTTCTAAATATTTGCAATAATATTTCTTTTTTGAAGTATAAATAGCTAAATACGATTTGAAGAAAATTCTGATAATATTGTTTTTTATTTCATGCTTTGGAATTTGCAATGCCCAGCTTGGCAGCTATTCCGGTGCGTTCTCGAGAATGGGTTTCAGCGCCCGTGGAATCAGTATGAGCAATGCAGTTGTTTCTGATATATATAGCGATATAAATGGAATTTATAATCCTGCTTTAGCTTCATTCCAGGAAGATGGTCTTGTAAATCTGGGCTATACTTTTTTAAGTCTCGACCGGAAATTAAACTTTATAGGATTTACAAAAAAAATTAAATTGCCAAAGCAGCAAACTGGCGGGGCCGGAATAACAATAGCATGGATTAATGCTGGAGTTTCAAATATAGACGGAAGAGATAATGATACGAAATCCATTGGTATTCTATCTACTTTCGAAAATGAATTCTATCTCGGTACGGGTTTTCTCTTAAGCGAGAAGCTTTCATTAGGTGTTGGGTTTAAATTGTACTATGCAAAACTTTACGAAGGAATCACTTCATCATCCTTTGCAATTGATTTCGGAGGAGTTTATAAAGTTAATGAAAAATTAGCTTTAGGGCTGTCGGTGAAAGATCTTGGAGCAAGATACGAGTGGCAGACTTCAAAATTATTCGGAAGTCTTGGTAATACAACTAAAGATAAATTTCCAAAGCTTGTTGATGTAGGTGCAACATATTTGCTTCCAAAAAATTTCGGACTTGTTTCATTGGGACTTCAGCAATATTTTAATCCGGCTAATAATCCTGATACAAACGGAGTTATTCCCAATAATAAGAACAATACTGTTTTAAAATTTGGTATTGAATTCAAAGTTATCAACCAGGTTAAGCTTAGAGCAGGTTTGGACAGGATTGATTTTTCATCAGATGACTTTACGGGCAATTTAAAACCTTCTTTCGGGCTGGGCTTAAGTAAGAGCTTTTCAAGGAAAATAAATTTGGGTCTAGATTATTCATTTCAATTAGAACCATATACTCACGATCCGGTACAAAATATTGGCATAGTTTTTAAATTTAAATAGTAATGAAAATATTAATTAAAATAATATCTGTAATTTCTCTTTTATTAATCTTTTGTATAAACCTGCATGCCCAGAATGACGGGTCAGCAAATACAGGTTTGTCTTTTTTGAAATTGGGAGTCGGAGCAAGGGCAATAGCAATGGGAGAGGCTTATTCCTCAGTATCGGAAGATGCTACAGCTTTTCTTTATAATCCTGCAAGGCTAAGTTTTGGAATCAAAGGTAACGTCACCTTAATGCATAACGCATCTGTACAGGATTTGAGTACGGATTTTATTGGAGTGAAATTTCCAATCAGTGAAAAGTTTTCAATGGGTGGCGGATTATTTACTACAAGCATTAGTAACATTGAAATCAGGAATATTCCGGGGGCAGCCGTTGACAAATTCGATGCGAGAAATCTTGCCGCCGGGCTTTCTTTCGGATATAAGATAAATCCTAATCTGTCGATAGGAGTTACCGGTAAATTCCTGTTTGAAAAAATTTATGTTGATGAGGCTTCGGGAGCAGGATTTGATTTCGGGACAAATTACAGTAAAAATAATTTAAGCCTGGCATTTGTTGTATCTAATCTTGGTTCTATAAATCCACTTAAAAATCAAAGTTCAAAGCTTCCTACCCTGGTTAGATTCGGGGGCAGTTATAAGTTTACTAAAAATAATTTTGCTTTTAATTTCGGGGCAGACGGTGTAAAAGTATTGGACGGAGGGCTATTTCATGTCGATGCTGGTGGAGAAGCTGGATACAAAAACATTGTTTTCTTAAGATTGGGATACCAGACAAATTACGATGATAAAGGATTCTCAACAGGTATTGGATTCAAATATAAAGCTTTAAACATAGATTACGCCTTTATTCCTTATAAGAACCAATTCGGAACCGGCAATACATTTTCACTCGGGATAAATTTCTGACATTATCTTAAGTGATGATATGTCATTTTCCTTCTCAACGCTTGTAAAAATAATTAACAACGGGAAAAATTTATATAAAATATTTTTTTTTCTCGTTGTTTTTTTATGCGTGGTCAAATTGCCACTTATCTTTACTTCAGATATCCAGCCGTGGGATGAAGGAATGTATGCAACGAGGGTCTTATCGATTCATTTAAACGGCGATTTTATTGATCAGAGCACTCATTCGGTAGGAAATTTTTATTCAGCATCTCATCCTCCACTTCTTATCTGGATTGGATATTTTTTCACACTGCTCTTCGGTATAAACTCTATTGCATTAAAGCTTCTAATATTTATTTTTTCCATTCTGTGCATTTTACTTATTCTTCTCATTGGGAGAAATATTTCAAATAACCGTGTGGGATTTCTGGCGGCTTTAATATTCTGCAGTAATATAATATTCACCGTATTCTCACAAAGATTTCAATTCGATATCCCTTATACTTTTTTTATATTAATGTCTTTTTACCTGATCTTGCTTTATGAGGATACTCAGAAATACAGATATCTTTTGCTTTGCGGAGTATCTTTTGGGTGTTGCCTTATGACTAAAATACTGGTGGGATTTTACATTCCTATGATTTTATTCATAAGTTATTTTTTTATTAAAGGAAAAATAGATTTAAAAATAAAAGACATATTAATTATTACAATAGTTGGCGTATTGATTGCATTACCATGGCATTTATATATGTTTGATAAATACGGAAGCGAATTCGTTGATTATTTTTTTAAGTTTCATATTTACGAGAGGGCTTTCTACGGCGTTGAAATGAACGAAAAAAATTCCGGAGTTTTATACCACATCAATTATTTACTTACTATAATTCCTTACAGTATTCTTGTATTTATCTCCTGCTTAAAAGATTTTCAAGACCGTAAAAATCTGAACTGGAAGAAAGTTTTTCTTTGGATTTGGTTTCTTACGGGCCTTGTGATTTTGACTGTATTCAAAACCAAGCTTGAAGTTTATGTACTGTTAATATTGGCACCAGCAAGCTTTTTAATTGCAATGTTTGTAGATGAGATGAATAAGGAAAATGTATTGTCTAAAACATTAATAATTATACTGACATTTTTTAACATTTTGTGGTTTGCTACGGAATCCATGAGGCCATCGATAAAAAAATATTTTCTTCAAAGTAATATAACGCTTTTTGCATTTGCAATAATTACAGCAGTATTTTTACTTTTTCTCTTAAGCCGGTATTTAGCAAATAGAATTGAGCTAAAAAAAACATATTATATCTTTATATTAATTTTCTTTATATCGATAAATGTTTACTATCTTTTTTTTACTCCTGAGTGGGTTAATGAATTTAATTTGTCGGAAATCAAAGCATATGCTGAAAGCAGCGGGAGAAAAAAAATTATTTATATAGGATCGAATTACAGATATAATCCTCAATTCAGCTATTATTTTAGCGGACTTAATCTGAATTGGGAAAATCCTGAATTTGAATTTGAAATAGTCGATACTAAGAACGGATATGAGGAGATTAAGAAAAAATTAAATGATCTTAATGGAAATAAATACCTGGTAATAGTGGAGAAGGATAACATTAACAGAGCAGATTACCCTTCATCCGTATTATTTATCCCGGAAGAAGACAGATTAGTTTTAAAGAAAAAAGGTTACGAACTTTATGAAAATTAACCAATGATTGAAGTAATAAAAGCTAATGATATAGAGAATGAAATCGAATGGAAAGAGTTTATGAGAAATCAGTATAATTTATTTTTCGACTACAGGTTCAACTCTTATAATGACGTATTTAAAAAAAATATAAAGTGGCATCATTTGAAATTTAAAGATACAGAGACAAATAAAATTGTTGCAGTAATGATAGGATCTGAAAAAATATTCGATGGCAGGTTAACTTTTGTTTCCTGCGACGGGGTGAGTTTTGGAGGATTTTTATGGAAAAAGAAAACAGATCTTATCACATATTTTGAAGTAGTCAAAAGTTTCAAATCCTACCTGAAAGGAAAAAATTTTCATAATTCAATTATCAGAAACCCGCCATTCTTTTATAATAAAATGCCAAATGAAGAAACGGAATATGCCCTGCTAAAGTCCGGCTTTGAGGTGACAAATGTTTCAATTTCCAATATAATAGATCTTGATGAATTCGAGTTCAAAAAAATTTCCGAAACAAAAAAAAGATCAATAAAAAAATCTTCCGGAGATATAGAACTGAAAATAATAGATTACAATCTTGATCAGCATAATTTCAGAGATTATTATGATATTCTTTTAGAAAACCGTGACCTTAAGGATGTAAGTCCAACTCATTCTTACGAGGAATTGATATATCTAAAAAATAATCTGAAAAATGAAATTATCTTGTTTGCGGCTCTAATTGATTCAAAGCTTGTAGCAATCTGCATATTATTCTGCATCAGCAAGGAAATAATATTAAATTTTTACCTGGCAGGGGACGAAAATTTTAAACCGGAAGGAGTTTCGGAGTTTATTCTGTATAAATCCATCGAGTGGTCCAAAGAGCATGGTTATAGGTATTATGATATCGGAACTTCAGACACCAAAGGAAAGCTTATCGAGGGCTTGTTTGCATTCAAGAAAAAATTTCTGGCAAATGGTTTTTTAAGAAAAACGTTTGAGTTTAAAGTAATTTAATTATTAAAATTGAAAATCAGGAATAAAAGAATATTATTAACCGGTGGAGCTGGTTTTATAGGTAGTACTCTTGCGGAACATTTGATCGGAGAAAATGAAATTCTTATATATGATAATTTTTCAAGAGATTCTCTCAGGCACAGGAAGATTAAGTCAAAGAACCTTTCAGTTGTGAAGGAGGATGTACTTAATTTCAGTTCATTAAAAAAACATTGCGATGAATTTAGGCCTCAAATTGTAATTCATCTTGCTGCAATTGCCGGTATAGACACTGTCATCATTAATCCAGTTAAGACGCTTGATGTAAATATAAACGGTACAATGAATTTATTGAAGGCCCTTGAAAAATCATCGCGGAGTCTTGAAAGATTTCTTGATTTTTCAACAAGTGAAGTTCTCGGAGCTTATGCATACAAGTCCAACGAACTAACGCATACGAATTTTGCACCAGTAGGAGAAGCCCGGTGGACTTACTCTATTAGCAAAATTACCGGAGAACACCTGGTACACAGTTATTTTAAACAATTCGGTTATCCCTGTGTCACTATCAGACCATTTAACATTTATGGTCCCGGGCAGGTTGGAGAAGGCGCCATACAAATATTTATAAAAAATGTTGTTAAGAAGAAAGATATTGAGATTCATGGAGACGGGGACCAGATACGCTCCTGGTGTTACATTGATGATATGATTGACGGGGTGGTATGCTGCCTGATTAATAAGAATGCCATTGGTGAAGTTTTTAATATTGGTAATCCAAAGGGCACAATTACTATTTCCTCTCTGGCAGAAAAGATTGTGCGTTTGTGTAATTCCAAATCTAAAATTAAATATGTCCCCAAAAATTATGTTGACGTGGAACTGAGGATTCCGAGCATTGAAAAAGCAAAAGAGCTGCTGGGATTCATTCCCAAAATAGATCTGGACGAAGGGATTAAAAGAACTTATCAATGGTATAAAAAGAATATTTAAAAAAGTTAAGCCTGATGAAAATTATCGATGCCCATATACATATAGGAAAATGGAGCAATATTTTTTTTAACTATGAATCAACTGTTGACGAAGCAATTGCAGTAATGAAGAGTTCGGGTGTAGAAGCTGCGGTTTGCATGCCTGCAGATATGACTACCAATGAAGAATTATTTTCGCAGACTTATAATAATCCTGAATTTAAATTTTATTACAAAGCATGGATCAATCCCGATGATAAAAACCTGGACAGTTTTCTTGAAGAAAATATTGATAAAATATCTTTATTCAAAGTTCATCCGTCAATACAGAGAAAAAAAATTACGGATAGTTCATATGTGAAATATATGGAATTAGCATTGGAAAAAAAGAAGCCTGTAGTTGTTCATTGCGGAAGGTGGCAGGAAATAGCAAGCTATAAGTTTCCCTTAGATCTTGCGGTAAAATACCCCGGTCTGATTCTGATTCTTGCCCACCTTGGCGGGGATCAGCCTTCCATATATCTTGAATGTGCTGAAGAAATAAAAAACAAAAGATATAAAAATGTCTACCTTGGCACCGAATCAGTCAGGGAGTTTTATTTTGTTAACAAAGTAGTTCATAAGGTTGGGGCGGAGAAAGTTATATTCGGAAGCGATTATAACCTTGGTCTGCCCAAGACTTATATCCCAATAATCGAGAGTCTTGATATTCCTTCAACCGACAAGGAGATGATTTTTTCTAAGAATATATTGAGATTATTAAATGACTAAAGTCTGTCAGGCAAATAAAACAAGCCATCTTCATTACACTCAAATTCGGTTACTTTTACTATTTCATTCATATTTATCTTTCCATAGATATGCGGAAAGTTAAAACCATGCCCGTATAAATCCTCCCAGATTATTTTACTCTTTACTTTTGAATCATCAATAATCAACAACATCAAATTTTTTTGACCTTTATAAAAAGTATTTGCTGTTTCAACAATTTTTTCCCTGGGAGAACAATGAATAAATCCTTCATCAGTTAATGAACCTGTTTTATATGAATTATCAGCAATGGACAAATCCCAATCAATTTTATGTGCAATATGATAAATCATCATAAGGATTAAGTTTCAGAAATACTCTTTCAATTTAATATTTTTAAGATTTAAATTAACAGCACCCATCAGATTTCCAGTTGGACGAGCATTTTTTTGACAAAACCATATTTTGTTTGATTTTTTGGAACAAAGTAATAGTCTGTTTAAAAAAATATAATTGTATTTTTTATCATATTCTAATTAAATAATTTATATCACAAAAAAAATTATTATTGTCTTTAAAAATCCTTCACATTGCTCCGCAAAACTTCGCCGGAATGCCCCATGATTTTGTAAAAATGCACCATGAAAACGGAGACAGTTCAAGATTAATTACTCTTTTCAGAAATACTATATTATTCGATGAAGATATTTGTATGAATTTTAAATTACCTGTAAGCAAGGGTGCAAAATTTTGGCGGGATTCAAAAATAGATAAGACACCATCCTCAATTTTTAAGTATAATAAACCGGGAAATTTTCTGGAAAAAATGTATTTCAATTTGAGAGATGAAAAAAATAAGAAGATAATTAACCGAACCATAAAAGAATACAGTCTATATGACTATGATATTTATCACTTTGACGGCGGTCTGGATTTTTTCAGAGATTTCAGGTTTGCAAAAGAAATAAAGAAGCGCGGGAAGAAAATTGTTTGCTGTTACTACGGGAGTGATTTGCGTACCCGGGGGATATTCAAAGAAATTGATCAAATTAGTGATCTTAACTTAACGGTTGAATTTGATCATCTGGAACTTTACAAGGATATCAATTATATTTTTTTTCCTTTTGATGCCAATGATTTCCATATAAAGAAAAAAAACAATAAAAAAATAAAAATTATTCATTCCCCTACTAACAGAAAATTTAAAGGGACCGATAAAATTATAAAAATTATAAATGAGATTAATAATGTAAGACAAATTGAATTTCTGCTCCTGGAGAATATGGAACGGCCTAAGGTCCTGGAAATTAAAGCCGGCTGTGATCTTGCGATTGACCAGGTAGGAGGTGAGCTCGGAGGTTCGGGATACGGGAAAAATTCAGTGGAAAATCTTTCACTTGGTGTACCTACGCTTGCAGAATTCTCCGAAGATTATCTGAAATTCATAAAAGAAAATCCTTTTATTCATTCAACAATTGATACACTTAAAGATAATTTAATCAGGCTGATAGATAATCAGTTATTAAGAAATGATCTTGCCTTGAAAGGAAGAATCTGGGTTGAAAAATATCATTCTTATAGCGCTGTCAACAAAATATTGTATAAACTTTATCAAAATAACAATATAATTTAAAAATGGAGACAAAGTCGCACGTAAAAAAACTTTTCTCACAGACAGTAATTTACGGATTTGGAATTATTCTTAATAAATCAGTTAATTTTATTCTCCTGCCCATTTATACAAGGTATTTTCCTCCCGAAGAAATAGGATTATTTACTCTTATCCAGTCCATATCTCTGTTTCTGGGAATATTCTATACATTCGGAGTCGAGACTTCCTTTATGAAATTCTTCATAGATGCAAAAGATGTCAAAACAAAATCCTATATATACTCTTCTGCATTGAGTTTTCTTACAGTTTCCTCACTGATTTTATCACTACTTTTTTTTCTTAATGCTGAAAATATTGCTTCACTATTTAATTTTTATGATCTGAGCAAAAGCAAATTCCTTTTGCAGGTATTAAGCGTGCTGATGCTTGTGGACACTATTTACAGGTTCCCGCTATTGCTTTTCCGGGCAGAGCTTGATTCAAAAACATATGCCTATGTAAACCTTCTGACATTCGTGGTTAACATTCTCTGCAACATTTTTTTCATAATTATTCTGGAAAAAGGAATTGAGTCGATTTTTTACAGTTATATAATATCAGTAACAGTGACATTTTTTGTTGCGCTCATTTTGACAAAGAAATATTTAATACTAATATTTTCAATTGACAAAATTAAAGAGCTGCTGAAGTATGGAAACAAATTCGTTTATATCGGAATCTGCATTATATTAATTGATATGTCGGACAGGTTTTTTTTGAAATATTTTTTCAATGAAAGCATTGTCGGGATATACTGGGCTAACTATCGTCTGGCTACAGTTATGAGTCTTGTAATTGCAGCTTTTAAATTTTCCTGGACACCTTATTTTTTTAATCTCTCATCTAATCCTGATAATAAAAAAATAATCTCAACTGTCTTTACATATTTTGTTTTTGCCGGATTGACGATGTTTCTTGTATTTTCAGTCTTTATGGAACAGCTGGTAAAAATCAGAATTTTCGGATATGAATTTTTGAATGTAGATTACTGGCAGGGACTAAGTATTGTCCCGGTTGTTTTATTAGCTTATTTTTTTTCTGGTGTTTATTCCATTTTTAATGCCGCGCCATTTTTTACCAATAATACAAGATCAATACTTATAATAACCGTTATTGGTCTGTCTGTAAATATTATTTTTAATTTTCTGCTGATACCTCCCTTTAAAATGACAGGCGCTGCATTATCAACACTTATAACTTATCTGATAATGCTGTTTATTATTTATTTTTATTCCCAGAAGATTTACAGAATTAATTACGAATGGGAAAAAATATTAAAGCTTGGTGTTCTAACTTTAATATTTTTTACGGGAAGCTATTTCATAATTAAAAAAATTAATACAAACTCTCTTTCGGAAATAGCAATTAACCTGGCGCTCGTGGTTTTTTACTTTTTTCTTGTTAACTTTTTAAAAATAATAGAGCTAAAAAGAGTCAGTATGCTCTGGAAGAAATAGTTATCCTCCGGCAAAAGGGGGCAGCAGAGCTATCTCGTCTCCGTCACGAATTGGCGTATTGATAGTTATCATTTCCTGGTTTACTGATATTCTGTAAGAATATTCTTTCAACCCGGGATATTTACTTTGTAAAATATTATTAAGCTCATCTGTGTCTTTAGCGCCATCTATGAATACGCTGCCCTTTTTAGTGATCTCAGACAGTATTCCGAAAAATAAAACATTAATTGTCATGAGTTAACCATCTGGTTTGTTTATAATGTAAGCTGAGTTATATAATTTATGAATTAGGAAACATATGCACTTCGACTTCTTCTCCTGCTTTTACAAAGCTTACTTCAGGCTTCAGATATATAAAACAGTTTGCTTCAGCGAATGATTTCAAAATATATGAAGCCTGGCCTTCCAACGGTTCAACCATATTATCCCTGATTTTGGCTTTAAGAAAGTTACCAAGCTTAAAGTTCTTTTGAATGTCCTGAGTCACAGGCAAATATTTTTGCTCTAAAAAATAATCAGCATAACCCTGTAATTTTCTTAAGTGCGGGAAAACATATTCATAAAAACACGTCAATACTGAAGCGGGGTTACCCGGAAGTCCGAAAATATAGATACTTTTATTCTTTCCAAAATAAAGAGGCTTGCCCGGGCGCTGAGATATATTATGAAATAATTTTTTTGTACCGAGTTCATTCAGGACAGTATCCACATAATCGTATTTACCAACCGAAACTCCCCCCGTTATTAAAATAACGTCAGCTTTATTAAGAAATCCGGAAACTGCATTCTGAATCTTACGCTTTTTATCTTTTAAAAAAACAATTTTTTTAGCTTTGAGATTCATCTGCCTTAAAGCAGATTTCAGAATAAAAGAGTTCGAATCATAAACTTTACCCGGAGATAATCTTTTCCCCGGAACTTCAAGTTCATTGCCTGTTATGAGAATAACTATAACAGGTTTTTTAAAAACTTTTATCTTTTTTATTCCCATTGCACTTAGAAAACCCACTAATGCAGGTGTGATTAATACGTCCTTTGAAACTGCCTTATCACCTGAATTAATTTGTGAACCTTTCTTTCTTACAAATTCATTCCTTATTAATCTATTATTTTTGGTTGTAATCCAATTTCCTTCAACAGCAATATTTTCCTGCATTATAATGCAATCCGTTCCATCCGGAGCGGCACCGCCTGTAAAGATCCTTGAACTTTCACCTCTCTTTAATTTTACAGAAGACTTGCTTCCGGCTTTTATCTCGGATACAACTTTCCATTTATTCAGATCTAAAGAATTTATTGCATACCCATCCACGTTTGATTGATCAAAGGGTGGCAAGTCAATAGCTGAGTAAATATCTTCTGCGAGGAAATAGCCTGCAGAGTTTTCTACTTTTTTTACAACAGTATTATTTATTCTGATTGTATTTTGAAGCAATATAGTTTTTGCCTCTTCGACAGTTGTCATCTGAATAAAATTAGATTTCCGGCAGCAAATAAAATTACAAGTGCCAGAACATTTCTCAAGACAACATTCTTTGCAATTTTGCTTCCCCAGAGAGAGCCTGCCAGGCCACCAGCTATGGCGGAGAGAATCCACCAAATAAATTGATTGCTTAATGCTAAACTATCTATATCCAATCCTGCCAGCCCTGATAGTGAATTTACAAAAATAAACAATGCTGATACTGCTGCTGTTTCCTTCAGATTCGCCCAGCCGCAAATCAATATTACCGGACTTAGAATTATCCCTCCTCCTATGCCAAGCATTCCGGAAATAAAGCCAAGTACGACTCCGATCAGAATTCCTGCCGGAAGAGAAACTTTATTTGCAGTTTCTTTTGAATTTCTATTAAAAATTCCAGTAATTCTTAATCCGGCAATTATTAAGAAAACTCCCAGTATCTTGTTATACCAGAACGGTGTTAAAGAAATGTGTGCCCCGAGATAAGCCATTGGAACGGAAGAGATTGCAAAGGGCAAAAATAATTTCCATTTAAAGAAGCCGTTTCGATAAAACTGAACAAAGGCTATTCCCGAAACGAAAAGATTTAGAATTAATGATGAACTTCTCATAATAACTGCAGAGATTCCGAACAGGCTCATTAATGCAAGGTAACCGCTTGCTCCTCCGTGTCCAACGGAGGAATACGATGCAGCAACAAGGAATATCAAAGGAAGAATTTTCCATAGATCAATATCCATTATATTCAAAATTATATGCTTTTATTTTCCCAATGTTTACTTTGATTAAATTTAAGAATAGATAATTCATTTAACTTCAGAATCGAGATGCTTCGGCTTCCGGAAAGCATGTATATCCCGCAAAGACCGATTTGTGTATTGGTTGAATAAATTAATTAACCACCAATGCTTACCATGCTTCTGTTAACAATTTTTTCAGAAGAGAACTGTCCGCCGCGTTCTTTTTTCTTTTCAAAAAGTGAAGAATGTATCAAAGGAATTACATCTTCATTTTTTCTAAACGGGGTGAGGAGATCTGTTTCCACCGATGAAAAGAGGCAGTTCTTCAGCTTCCCGTCTGAGGTCAAACGAAGACGATTGCATCCTTCACAAAATGGTTTTGAAACAGTGCTTATAATTCCGAAAAACCCTTTGTGGCCATACACCCTGAACTTTCGCGAAGTATCGTGTAAGGAATCTTCTGCCTTATAGAATTCATATCTAGTACGGATCAAATCTAAAATTTCATCATAAGACAAAACTTTTTGAAGCGACCAGTTATTCCTGTCAAAAGGCATGAACTCGATGAATCTAACTTCAAGGGAATAATCTTTTGTCCAATCCAGAAAATCAAAGATAGAATTTTCATTTAATCCTCTTATGACTACAAAATTTACTTTTACTTGAAAATTATTCTCAAGAAGCTTAATTATGTTGGAAAATGTTTTTTGAAATTGATTTCTTTTGGTGATGCGGGCAAACTCTTCAGGATTGAGAGAATCAAGGCTCACATTTATGGATTTAATGCCGGCAGTTTTAAATATATTTATATATTTATCTGCAAAGAATGCATTTGTTGTTAAGAAAAGTCCGGCAGGGTAATTTGATAAACGAAATAAGATTTCAGTAATATCTTTTCTAAGCAATGGTTCACCGCCGGTTATCCGGATTTTATTGACACCGAGTTTGATAAAAACACCGGCAAGCTTATCTATTTCGTCAACGGACATTATTTTGTTGAGAGGAGTTGTTACATTTGTTCCGGGGGGCATACAATAAATACACCGGAAATTGCATTTATCGGTTACAGAAATTCTCAGGTAATCATGTACTCTTCCAAAACTATCAATAAGCATATCTTTATTTATTTTTCAAAAGATAACATTAATTAATCATAAAATCAGTTTCTATTGAAATTGGAAAAAATATATACTCCAGCGGAGATTTTCAGAATAAGATTCAGGTAAAAAAATAAGTTCACTTTATTTCTGATGCTAACAAAGTGAACTTAATTCTAATAATGAGATATTATTTCAACAGGAGCATTTTTTTTGAATCAATTACATCTCCGTTAACAATTAGCTTATAGACGTAAACCCCGCTGGATAATTCGTTTCCGCTAAATTCCCGGCTGTAATTTCCCGAATGCTGTTGCTGCTCCACGAGTGTCGTAATTTCTTTCCCGGAAATATCATATACCACAAGCTTTACAAAGGCTGAAACGGGCAGCTCATAATTGATTATAGTTTTCGGATTAAATGGATTTGGATAATTTTGCCAGAGCTGAAATACATTTCCGGAATAGCTGCTCAGGTTATTAATTGCAGAAGGCATCGGTGAATATTTTAATGTGCCGTAGTCTCCGTAAAATGCGCTGTCATTAACTACTCCCGTTACATAAACTCCGCCGGATTTATCCAGGGCTATCGCATTTGAGAGATCATTTGTATTTCTCGTGCCATAATACCTTGCTGAATATAATTCAGTGCCGGTCGTAAAATCATATTTAACAGTAGCATAATCAAATCCCGACCCGCTTCCCATACTTTTGCCTGTTACAAAAATATAACCTGAATCATTAATGGCAATGGAGGTGGCAGAATCATTTCTGTTGGAAGGTCCGTTATAACCCGCAATCCATTGGACTGCACCGGCAGGATTATATTTGACAGTTGCATAGTTATTTTGAGTACCGGTAACATCATTATTCGTAACGCCCGTTACATAAGTATTATGAAACTTATCAATGACCAATCCCGAAGGAACATCTCCGCTGCTTGCCGGTCCATTGTATCTGGAAGCCCATTGCTGAACACCACCGGAATCATATTTAATCGTTGCATAATCATAAGAAATGCCCCGGCTATAACCGGTAACTACTACATCGGTCATTCCATCTAACGCTATGGCAATTGCGATATCAATATCATTGTTTGGACCGTTATATTTGGTTGCCCAGAGTTCTGTCCCCGCAGAATTATACTTGATCGTTTCATAATTATAAGACTGACCCGTTCCAAAACTATATCCTGTGACATAAACATTCAGAGAGCTATCCACTGCTATTGCGTTTCCACCATCAGTTCCGTTCGCAGAATCGTTGTATCTTTTTACCCATTGCTGAACTCCATCAGGATTGTATTTTACGGTTGCAGCATCATAAGCAACAAAGCTGCCTCCGTAACTCGTCCCAGTTACATAAACATTTCCTAATCTGTCAACTGCAATTGCTTTCGCCTGATCATTTCCGTTTCCGTTGCCATTAAAAGAAGTTGCCCATTGCCGAACACCCAAAGAATTGTATTTTATGGTTATATAATCGTACGAAGAAACAGCGGTGAAAGTATATCCTGTTACATAAACATTCCCGGGGGTGTCCACTGCAATTGCAACTCCATAGTCGACATCGTTTCCTATTCCATTATATTTCGCTATCCATTGCTGAGTGCCGGTTGTATTGTATTTAATTGTTGTACAGTCAAAAGAAGTTCCTGTTTCAGAACTGTGACCTGTTACATAAACATTTCCTGAGTCGTCTACAGCAATAGCCTGAGCTATGTCTCGGGAACCCGAACTGCCATTATATGTTGCCAGCCATTGCTGGTAAAGTTGAGATTTTGCAATGTTACCAAGAGATAACATCAGAATAATAATCAGTGCTTTTGTTTTCAATTAACCCCCTTTTATTTTAAGTAAGGAAAGATAGTTAATTAATTATTTTTTTTCTATTCTGTAAGTTTTTTAATTATTTCCGGCGCATTGCCTCATAATTAACCTAACCCAAGAGAGAGGAAAAAACAGGTCGTTGCCTCATAATTAATCTAACCGTAGTTTTTATATAAAAACGGTAAAATTATTATGAGCAAAAACACTAGATT
>JBBSDT010000034.1:0-15479 GCA_038240405.1 Ignavibacteria bacterium | reverse complement strand
TGATTAAGCTTTTCGAACTGCTGTGCCATTTCAAAAGCTACTCTTCCTCCAAAGCATCTCCCTCCTAACAAATACGGACCTTCAGGCTGCAATATCCGTATTTCTTTTATATAATGTTCTGCCATCTCTTCTACTTTCGTATGAGGTGGTTCTTTACCGTCTAATCCTAATGATTCTAAAACATAAAAAGGCTGATCGTTTGGAATATATTTTACCAAAGACTGGAAATTAAGTGCAGTTCCGGCACCGGGTGGGATACAATAAAAGGGCAGTTTCGATCCGCCTGGTTTGACAGCTACGAGTGATTTCCATGGTCTCACCCAACCGTCGTCTCTTAAGATAACCGCAAGTTCCCGAATTGTAGGTGATTCAAATAAAGTTGAGATAGCTAATTTTTTCTTTGTGAGTTTTTCTGTGTACCCGAAAACTCTTAACGCTAAAAGAGAATGTCCTCCCAATTCAAAAAAATTATCATTAACTCCGATCGGTTTAATCCCTAAAACTTTTTCCCAGATCTTTACCAGCTGAAGTTCAAGTTCATCCTTTGGCTCGATGTAATTATTTTTTTCATTTGATCTGATAAATTCAGGATCAGGCAATGCCATAAGGTCGGTTTTTCCAGAAGGAGTCAACGGAATTTCTTTCAACTCTATAAAATCAGAAGGAATCATATAATCAGGAAGCTTCGTCTTTAAATAGCTTGTCAGCTCTGAAGGACGCAAAATGGATTTTCCATTTGAAACAAAATATCCGACTAATCTTTTATCACCTGAATATTCTTTAGCTGCAACGGCTATTTTTTTTATTCCCGGGTATTCTGAAATAATTGATTCGATTTCTCCTAACTCAATTCTGAAGCCTCTTAGCTTGATTTGATTATCAGATCTTCCAAGGAATTCTATGTTTCCGTCGGAAAGATATCTGGCTATATCTCCCGTTTTGTAAAGCTTACCGGTGAAGTCGTGCTCGTTATTGCTATATGGATTGTCAATAAATTTTTCCTGAGTAAGTTCCGGTCTGTTGTGGTATCCCTTTACCAAACCAATACCTCCGATGTACAAATCTGCAGTAACTCCGATGGGAACCGGCTTTAAAGAAGAATTCAAAATATACATTTGTATATTATATATCGGTTTTCCTATTGGAGGAAGTTTTGCCCAATCATCAGGATTATTGCTTAATGCAAAGCTTGTAACAACATGAGCTTCCGAAGGTCCGTAATGATTCGCAAATATATAATTCTTTAAACACTTAAAAAGATTTACTACCGCAGGTGTAGTTTGCAATTGTTCGCCGGCAGTATATACTTCCCGGAGTTCTTTAAGCTTAAAATCAGAATATTGAAAAAGCTCCGCTAATTCCTGCAGAGCTATAAATGGCAGAAATATCCTTTGAATCTTTTTTTCATCTATTATTTTTAAAACCCAGGAAAGGTCCTGCCTTTCTTCTTTTTTCAATAAAACCAGTGTACCTTCAGAATACCAGGTTGAAAAAATTTCCTGAAATGATACGTCAAAACTTAAAGTTGTAAACTGAAGTGTCCTGTAACCCTTCGCAAATTTCTGTCCATATACCTGCCAGTATAATAAATTTGTCAGAGCCTCATGCTTCATCAATACACCCTTTGGCTTTCCGGTTGAACCGGATGTATAGATTATGTAGGCCAGGTTTGAAGGATTACCCTTTCTTTCCTTTAAATTCTTATTTTCTCCGGCAATTATATCAGCTTCATCATCAATCAATACAACTTTTGACTTCACTTGAGGAAGTTTTTCAAGAAGGACGGAAGTAGTAATCAAAACATTTATATCAGAATCTTCAATCATGAATGCAAGTCGTTCGGAAGGGTATGAGGAATCTAAAGGCAGATAGGCTCCGCCTGCCTTTAAAATTCCTAAAAGAGCAATGATCATTTCGGGAGAACGCTCAATGCATAGCCCGACAATTACGTCCGGTCCTATTCCAAGTTTCTGTAAATAATTTGCAAGCTGGTTTGCTTTGTTATTAAGATCGCTGTACGTAATCTTTTCATTACTGAATTCAACTGCAACAGCATCAGGATTTTTTCCTGCCACTTCTTCAAAAAGCTCATGAACAGATTTATCCGCTGGAAATTTCTTATATGTATCATTCCATTCGGCTAAAATTGTGTGGTTCTCATGTTCGCTTAAAAGTGAAAAGTCCGAGATTTTTTTATCAGAGCCTTTTGAAATGTTGCTTAATAAGATATTGAAATTAGAAAGTATTTGATTTATGAAATTCTCCTTGAATTTACTTAAATCATATGCAATGCGAAGAGTAAGGAACTTGCCTGGTGAGACTATGATCGTTAAAGAAAAGTTAGTTCTTTCATACGCACGCAGGTTCGTTACCTTTAAGCCTGCAATCCCTTCTTCAAAGGATTTGTCAAGAGGATAATTCTCGAATACAAGTATATTTTCAAAAAGCTGACTCCCTCTTGGAATTGAACTGTACTCCTGAATGTCAACTAAGGAGCTGTAAGAAAACTGATCTCTCTCTATTTGGTTAATCTGTAATTCTTTTAGCCATGTTACTATATTTTTATCAGGGTCGACATTTGCCTTTACCGGCAGGGTGTTAATAAATAAACCAACCATTGTCTCGATACCATTTATTAATGGGGTTCTTCCTGAAACTGTTCCCCCAAACAAAACCTGCTGTTCGGACCTGTAAGTGCTTAGTATAATTGACCATGCACCCTGAATAATGGTATTTAAGGTTACTTGATTCTGTTTTGCAAATGTGAGTAACGTCTCTGTTAATTCTGATGTAAGATTTAATTCCACTTCGCTGATCTGCTTATCCGTATTGTTGCTACTATCGGTAATCATCGGAGTTGGCGAACTGATTCCATCGAGTTCTTTTGTCCAGAATTGTTTTGCTGAATTACGATCCTGTTTGTTTAACCAGAGAATATATTCTTTATAAGAAATAGGTTTCGGCAGATCAATTACTTTATTATTTTTCTGAGCTTCATAAAGTGTAAAAACTTCCTTTTGCAAAATGGGATAGCTCCATCCATCCATTATTACATGATGAAATGTCCATATAAACCTATGGTATTCTTCTGTATGTTTTATAAGTGTGCATCTCATCAGGGGAGCTTTTTCCAGAGAGAAAGTATTTTTTCTATCTTCGCTGAGGAATTTATTGAATTCTTCTTTTTGATTAATGTGATCTAAGTTGCTCCAGTCAAGATATTCCCAGGGAAGATCTGCATTTCTGTTTACAACCTGAACTGGTTTTGAAATTCCTTTCCATTGGAATGAAGTCCGTAAGACGTCATGTCTTTTTAAAGCCTCTTCCCAGGCAATTCTGAAGAAGGTATCGTTAAGAACCCCTTTTAAATCATAGCAAAACTGCTCGATATATTCGTCGGAGCCTTCTTTGTATAAGGTATGGAACAGCATTCCCTGCTGCATGGGCGATAATTCGTAAATGTCCTCAATATTATTTTTGACGTTATCCTGCATCTATATATTTAAATTTTCGATTAAATTGTCCAGCTCCTGCTGGTCCAGTCCAGATGCATTAAAATCTGAAGGAGTGTACACTCTGGATTGGAAATTTATACAATGTTTGATTATTTTTTTTAAAGTCGCTTCATATTTTTTTGCAAAACTTTCTATTGTTTTTTCCATATGAAAGTTTGAACTGAAAACAAAATTCATTTTCAATCTATTGTTAACGATGTGGCTGTTTATCTCAATTAAATGTGTTCGTAAATTATTCTTATTTTGACTTAACTTTAATGTATCCTCGTTAAGCTTCCAGCCTGAATTACCAATGTTCTGACTAAATTGTCCGAGATAGTTGAAAATTATTTCCGGTTTCGGTAAGTTTCTTATTTTATCATTCAAACGTTGATCATTTGTTAGATATTTAAGCATGCCGAATCCAATTCCATTATTGGGTATTTGTCTTAATGTTTCCTTTATATATTTTATAGTTGCTGCGACATCATTCTTTCCCGGTAACTTCAGGATAACAGGGAATATCGAAGTAAACCAACCTGCGGTACGGGAAACATCTAAATCATCTTTCAAACTTTCCCTTCCATGACCTTCCAGGCTTATTAATAAACTATCTTCGGAAGTCCACTCGTTGTATGACATAATTAAAGCAGAAAGCAGAATGTCATTTATTCCGGTATTATAAATTTTTGAAACATCCGTTAACAAAGATTCAGTAAGCTGTTTATCAAGTCCGGCTTGAACTACACATTCAGAGCTGAGATTATTTTTAGTATTATCGTTTATAAAATCAACAGGAATAGAATTTATCTTACTATCAAAAGCAGATAGCCAATAATTTTTTTCGGTCTTCATCTTTTCAGTCTGACTGTATGAATTCAACTCGCTGCTCCATTTTTTGAATGAATCAGTTTTGGACGGTAGCTGTATCTTTTCCTTTCCGGAAAGCTGTTCATATAAATTACTCAAATCTTCGAAAACAATGCGTGAGGAAAAAGTATCAACGCACAAATGATGGATCACAATTAATAATTTGTCGTCAATATTGGAATTTGTTTTGAATAGAGTAAGTCTTATTAAAAAATCGTTAGACAGATCAAATCCAGATATATTGTTTTTAATACTCTTTTCGATAGCTGAATTAATTTCATCTTTCCGGAGATGTGAAAAATCCTCAACGTAAAAAGGAATGGTTCCATTAATATCAGAATTAAACTGTTCCCATCCTGAATCTTTTTTGACAAATTTAATTCTTAATGAATCATGATTTATTATTAATTCCCTCAACGATTCTTTCATTTTGTCTGCATCCACGCTTTTCGGTATCTCAAGAATAACAGAATGATTGTAAAAGCCGGGTTCGGAAAAGTTCTGTTCGAAAAACCATTTCTGCACAGGCGTCAGGTCAATATTACCGGTAATTATGTTTTGTTCTGAAATCGCCGGTTCTTTATAGTCAATTACTTTTGCCAATTGACCAATCGTTTGGAATTGAAAAATTTGTTTGGGACTTAATTTAATTCCTGACTGATTTGCCTTTGAAATAATCTGTATGCTGATAATTGAATCACCTCCCAACTCAAAAAAGTTGTCATTTAGCCCGACTTTATCAACTCCAAGAACTTCCTTCCAGATATCAGCCAGAGTTATTTCAACTAAGAGTTTTGGTTCGATAAAATTATCAAGATCTGCTCCTGCAATATCGGGTGCAGGTAAAGATTTTTTATCAAGCTTTCCGTTGGGTGTTAAAGGCAATTTTTCAAGGGTGATGAAAACTAACGGTATCATATATTCAGGCAAACTGGATCTTAAATATTCTTTCAATTCATTCGAAGAGGGGAGCGATCCATTTTTAAAAACAGTATATGCAGTTAATTTCTGAGCTCCCGGTTTATCCTCCCTGACAATTACAGCCGCTTCTTTTATTTTATTATGCCTGGACAATACAGTTTCGATCTCTCCAAGCTCAATTCTGAATCCTCTTAGTTTTACTTGTTGATCTGCACGTCCAATAAACTCTATGTTACCATCATGAAGATATTTTGTCAGATCTCCCGTCTTATATAATTGCCCTCCCGGTTTATCAGAGAATATATCATTAATAAATTTTTCCTGCGTTAATTCAGGTCTGTTAAAATAACCCTTTGCAATCTGAACTCCACCAAGGAACAGTTCGCCTGTTACACCAACCGGAACAGGATTCAAAAATTTATCAAGAATATAAGCTTGTGTATTATACAATGGTTTTCCAATAGGGATACTTTTGTTTTTTGAATCTGCTTCACATTTATAGTATGTTGCATCCATTGTTGCTTCTGTAGGTCCATAGAAATTATAAAAATCCAAATCCAGTTTTTCAAAAAGTTTTTCAGTGAGGTCATAAGTCAAAGCTTCGCCGATACAGTTTATAAATTTCAAGCTTGTGCAGTTTTCTATACCCTGTTCATTTAAAAACATTCTGAACAAAGAAGGCACAAATTGTATAATAGTAATACTGTTTTTTATTATGGTATTAACAAGATATGCAGTATCCATATGCCCGTCCGGAACAGCCATTACAAGCCTGCCTCCAATAATTAACGGCAGATAAAATTCCCAGCCTGAAGAGTCAAAGCTAAATGGAGTCTTTTGTAGGAGACTGTCTGATGAATCAAACTGAAAAGCATTTTTCAACCACATCATATGATTAGCAAGCGCTCTGTGTGTTATCATAACTCCTTTTGGCATACCGGTCGAGCCTGAAGTGTAAATCATATACGCCAAATTGTCTAATTCAACTGCACTTTGAAAATTTTCCCCACTTTCTCCCGCAATTTTATTCCAATCATCGTCAATAAGAATAAAGTTAGAAATATTTTGAGGTAAATGGTCTACTATATGTTTTTGCGTAATCAGAACTTTTGCGTTTGAATTTGAAATCATAAATTCAACTCTGTTCTGAGGATAAGAAGGATCTATCGGAATATAAGCTCCCCCAGCTTTTAATATCCCAAGCATTCCGACTACCATCTCCAGAGACCGTTCCATGCATAATCCGACAAGCGTATCAGGTTTAACCCCGGATTTAGTCAGATAATTAGCTAATTGATTTGAGCGACTGTTAAGCTCGGAATATGTCAGGCTTGTATCTTCAAATACAACGGCAATTGAATCGGGAGTTTCAATAGTTTGTTTTTCAATCATCTTATGTACGCAATCGAATTCTTCAAAATTAAAATCCGTTTCATTCCATTTATTTATCATAAGATCACGTTCCGAGTCCGAAAGTAACTGAAGTTCAGATATCAGTTCATCTGGATGGGAAACAATTCCTGTTAAAAGATTTTTAAAATGCTCAATCATTTTCCGTATATCCGGAGCTTCAAATAAGTCGGTATTATATTTCAGAGCGCCGGAAAACAAATTTTTAGCTTCTACGAATTCTATATTCAGATCAAACTGTCCTTCCTGCTGCGAGATATCAAACGATTCCAGAGTAAGCTTTCCCCATTCTACTCTTTTTCCCTTATTTCCCGGTGCAATCATTTCCTGTATCTCGTCGTTTTGCTGAACGCGCTGCAGAGCGAAGAAAGTTTCGAAAATCGGGGAACGGGAAGGATCTCGCTTCTGAAGCAAACGTTCCGCAACGAGAACAAAAGGAAATTCCTGATTTGCAATTGCTCCTAAGACCTTTTTCTTTACAGTTTTCAAAAAGTGACTGAACGTCTGATCTTTCTCAAAGCATGTTCTTATTGCTACAGGGTTTATGAAGTATCCGATAACACGTTCAAATTCAGATTGATTTCTCCCGGCTGTTGGCGTGCCCACTATTATATCATCTTGTGCTGAGTATCGCGAAAGAAAAATCTGATATGCAGTTAGTAAGGTAACAAACAGTGTAGTTCCTTCAGTTTGTGATAATTTTTTTAGACCTTCTACTAAATCCTTTTCAAGATTAAAATATTCAACTTTACCGTTAAATGTTTGAACAGCTGGCCGTGGTTTGCATGGCAAATTTAATACCGGCAGCTCACCGCTTAATTCTTCCTTCCAGTATTTCCACTGATTTTCTCCGTCTTCACTATGTATAAATTTCTCCTGCCTTAAAATATAATCTGAATATTTATATTCTGAACTTTGTAAAGGTGTGCTTTTACCTTCACTCTCCGCTTCATATAAGCCCTTTATTTCCTGAAAAATAATTCCCATTGACCAGCCATCGCTGGCAATGTGGTGCATACTCATCAGCATTATATAATTGTCCTCATTGATTCTAAAAAGATAAATCCTGAAAACATCACCATTATCAAGTTCAAAAGGAATTTGATTTGCGGCCTTAACCTTGTTCATTAAGCTTTCTTCATCTAATTCAGACACATCTATAATTTCAAAAAAAATATCTTTATAACCACGAATCTCCTGGACAGGCTTGCCATCAATTATTTTATAATTTGTTCTTAAGGAAGGTTCTTTATTTATTAATTTTTGGAATGATCTCCTGAGTGCATCCACATTGAGATGTGACAATATTCTTACAGTAAAGGCTACATTATATGCGTGGCTCTCCGGAGAATTAAGATATAAAAAGTATAATGCTTTTTGACCATAGGATAATGGATATATTGCATTATCTTTATTTGCTTTTTCCGACAACTGCTTTTTTAGCAATGCAATTTTATCTCGTGCAGTTAAATTAGAATTTCCTATTTCGGCACTCATTTTATATGCGCATTATTTAAGTTCGTCAAGTAATTGATCCAACTCTTCTTCGGAGAGATTTTCAAGATTGGAAAGAAGATCTCGCGCTTTTTCTTCCTGGCTGATTTCATTTTTAACAACAAGTTCTGATCCTGTCTTTTTATTTAATATTACTGGCAATTGTTCTTTTAATTCTTCAGAAAGCTGGAGAATATTTATTTCCTCCATATACCTTACCAGGTTCAGATCCACTCCCAGTTCCATATTAACTTTATTTTTCAATTCGATTGCCATTAATGAATCAAGTCCCATTGTGTTCAAGGGCTGCTCCGGGTCCATGTCTTCCGGATCAAGACCCATTATTCTTGAGATAAGATTCTGAAAATAATTTATCAAAAGCGGGGAATGTTCTTCGGGAGATGAATTTCTTAACTTATTTATAAAATCATCCTGGGTAAGTTTCTTGTTAACTTTTATGATGCTATCATCTGATTGTGTAATTAGATTTTCTATAAAAGAAGTTACATAAGCTGCGGAATATTTTTTCCAGTCTATAGGTACTATTACAACCCTGGCAACATCATACTTCATTGCTTCTTCAAGAGCACGTATGCCCTGCCGGGGATTAATCACACCGATTCCCGGAATTTTTTCGCGTTTGTCAGCTCCTTTTGTAAATGCCGAGCCTACTTCAGACCATACACCCCAATTTATGCTTAGTGCAGGTAGGCCTTCACTCTGACGATAAAATGCCAGGGCATCCAGAAATGAATTTGCAGCTGAATGGTTTGCCTGACCAACCGATCCCAATACAGATGCAACCGAAGAATACATAACAAAGAAATCGAGCTCCAGGTCTTTTGTGAGTTCATGAAGATACCATGCCCCAGATATTTTGGGTTCCATTACCTTTTTCAATTTTTCAAGAGATTGATTCATTAAAATACCATCATCAAGTACTCCGGCAGAATGTATTATTCCTTTCAAAGGATACCCGCTTTTTCTTATTATCTCTAAAATATTTTTTACTTCAGTCAGATTTGTAATATCCGCCTTGTAAATCGTAACTTCCGTTTCTTTTGTTTGTAGTTTTTTCAGTTGCTCATTTAGCATATCCGTACTTCCGCTTCTTCCAACCAATGCAATATGTTTTGCACCTTTAGTAACAAGCCAATCTGCAGTGAGGATTCCTAAACCTCCTGTTCCGCCCGTGATTAAATAGGTGCTTTTATCATCGATATGAATGTTATTTTCAAGCATATGTCTGCTTCTAATCATTCTTGCAACAAATCTATCATTTCCTCTTAATGCAACCTGGCTTTCAATTGTTGGAAAATTAATTTCATTAATTAAATTTTCCGGGCTTACGGATTTATCCAGGTCTATTGTTTTACAATTCAATTCCGGATGCTCAATTGAAATAACTTTCGACAAACCCCATAGAGAAGACTGAAACAATCCGTCTAATTGCTCATGGCTGTGTACAGCCTGTGCCTTAGTTGTAACAATACAAATCCCGGGAGAATGCTGAAAACCTGCTTTTGGAATAGTTTGTATAATATTAAGAACATTCAGACAGTGATTAGTAATTAATGTGTCAATTAATTTATTCTTACTAATACCTGTTTCCTTGCTGATATATATTATTTTGATTTCACCCTGGGACTTTACCGAAACTTCATTATAAATTTTTAAATAATCACTTTTCTCAGAAAAGTTTATGCTGAAATGTGAGGGTGAAAGTTTTTCAAATTTATCACTATTTGTTACAAAAATATATTTCTGACTTTTTGAATCGAGAAAGGGTTTAATTTGTTTAATTGTATTTGTCTCACAAAATATCAGTAACTGTTTCCTGTTTGTTCCATTAAAATTATTACTATCGGGCTTTTTAGTGCCTATAATAACAGATTGTCCCGTATAAGAATATTTCGGGGTGGAAGGAGAAAAAATTTCTATAGAATCAAAACCATTATTTGTCAGAAATGACTTCCAGGAATTGTTATCTAATAAAGGATAAGATGCACGTAAATTATAATCTCTGAATTTCCACCAGCCGTCTGTAAGACCAAATGTTAAATCAATCCATTTAAATTTTTCTGTAACCTCATTCAGAATAACTGCTCCTCCAGGAGCTAAGAGTTTTGATATATTCTCTACAGATTTTTTTAAATCAGTCGTTGCATGAATGACATTTGATGCAATGATCAAATCATAAGAATTCTCACCAAAGCCTTGTAAGCCGGGCTCTTTTTCAATATCTAAAACTTTGTACTCCAAAAATTCATATGCAGAAAATTTACCTTTTGCCCTTTCAAAAAATGCAGGCGAAATGTCAGTAAATGTATATTTAACTTTATGTGAAGAAAGGAATGATAATATATATGAGCTGGTACTTCCGGTTCCCGCACCATTCTCCAAAATCCTGATATCTCTCGACCGATCTGAATTTTTTAATAATTCTTCAATTAAAAGTTTTATAGTTTCATTCATCACCCTGAATGCCGGTGAATCATGGTATAGTTTTTCTGCAGAAGTTAAATCTCCATCCGGAAAAAGTAATTGTAATGCATCAGTTTTACCTGTTAATACATCGGCTAATTTTACTCCACACCTTGCCAATAAAACAAGTTCAGAATCAATCTCACTGTTATTATCTTTTAGAGTTTTTATTTTTTTACCAATAGACGGCAGAGAAACAACTTCAGGAGTTTTGAGAACCAGAATTTTCTCTTCTTTTATTTGAATAAATTTCTTTTCTTCAAATATTTCAAGCAATCTCCCAAATAATTTTATATGAGAATTCGATATCTTCAGTTTTTCTATTAAATCTTTCTTTTGGTAAAGGTTATCTTTTACAAAAAGAAATCCAAGTTCCATAAATGCAATTACAATAAATGAAAAACTTAGTTCCTCAAGCTTTTCTATCCCTTTTTTATAGTCAGTTAAGTTATTTGTTTCAATCAGATCCGGTAATTTGGAATTAACAAAACTCTTAAGTTCGGAAATATCATACTTCAGAACCTGCTCATGACCATTTAACTTTTTTGCTTCCCATTTAACTTCATAAAACCAATCCTTCAGATTTTCCTTAAGCTCGAGGAATTTTTCTCTACTCATTTCCTTAAGCTCTAGATTAACCACCGAAGATATCAATCTGCCGGAATCGGAAAAAATGTTGATATTTACTAAATGATTTTTTGAGCGTGGTTTATTCGTCTGACTTAATTCAACTTGTGCCCATACTTCCCTCGATCCTTTTTCTATAAAAGACATGTTTTCTATACTGAGAGGAATGTAAGCATTCTCATTTTCTTTTTGCAGCAACAGGCTTAAAGCTGACTGAAAAGAAGCGTCAAGAAGTACAGGATGTAACAGGTAATGCTTTTCAGGTACATCATCAGCCAGAATAATTCTTGCGAATACACTACTCTTGTCTGAATACAATTCTTTTATAGCCTGAAAATCTTTACCATATTCAACACCACTTTTTCTGATATCAGAATAAAATTTATCAACCGATAACTTTTGGGAATACTTAGATTTTATTTCACCGGGAATGATATTATTTTTAGTTACAACTGAATCATATTTCAAGGTACCGGACGCATGAAGAGTCCATTCTTCCCGTGAATCCTCAAGGCTATAAATTCGGAATTCAAATTCTTTATTATTTTTATTTGTTAAGATCGTCTGTATGTGTTTGTATTTCTGTTTATCAAGTATCAGAATCTCATGCATTATAACATTTGATATGCTGCACATTGTCTTATTCATAATACTCATTCCTGCAGACAATGCTATTTCAATATATGCAGACCCCGGCAGCACAATCATATCAAATACACAATGGTCTTTAAGATATCCAGGATCATCTCCTTTTAATTTTGTGTAAAAAATAAATTCATTTTTTGATGCAGAGCTTAACCTGCTTCCTAACAAAGGATGATTATTTTTATCGCCGGGTGCTGAAAAACCGTCCGCTGTATTTGTCTTATCATAATCCAAATCCCCAATCCAGTACCGTTGTCTTTGAAACGGATAGGTGGGAATAGAAATCTTTTTATGTGCAAATTCCTTGTCAAAATTTTCCCAGTAAATATCTGCTCCATGTACGTATAAATTTCCAAGACTCTGCAGCATTGTTTCCCATATAGTAAAATTATACTTAATGCTTGGAAGCCAATAAACACCTGTATCTTTTATAGTCTCCTGACCCATATTTATTGAAGTTGGTTTTGGTCCAAGGTCTATAAAAAACTCACAGCCTGCATTGACACAAGCTTTTATTCCATCAGAAAATCTGACGCCGGATAGAATATGTTCACACCAATAATCCGGATTTGAAATTTTATCAGTAACTATTTCCCCTGTAATATTAGAAACAACCGGAATTTCCGGAGAAAAATATTTAATTGTGTTGCATACCTTTCTAAACTCCTCTATCATAGAATTCATCAAAGGTGAATGAGAGGCTATGGAAACATTAATCTTTTTAAATTCAACCTGCTGACGCTCCAATGAAGAAATTATTTTAGTTACTGAATTCTTGTCGCCTGAAATAACTACCTTCTGCGGTCCGTTTAGCGATGCTATCGAAACAGATTCTTCAAATCCATTAATTGATTTCTTAACCTGCTCTTCATTGGCAAATATTGTGTACATCTCTCCGTCACTGGTGAGTGTCTGCATTAAACGACCTCTTTCCGTCACAAGTTTAAGGCCGTCTTCAAGACTAAATACACCGGCAAGGCATGCTGCAACATATTCTCCGGCGCTGTGTCCCATCATTACCTCTGGCTTTATACCCCAGGACATCCATAATTTTGCCAATGCATATTCGATTGAAAATAATGCCGGCTGTGTATACATAGTTTCATTTATAGGATTCTTGCTTTCATCTTTTTCATAAAATAAAACTTCAAGCAAGGGTTTATCAAGATAATTTCTTAATATTTCATCGCACCGGTTAATTATATTTCTAAAGAGGGGATGACTGTCGTACAGCTCTTTGCCCATACCTATGTACTGCGCACCCTGTCCGGGAAATAGAAATGCGATTCTTGGTGTATGGTTTACTTTTGTTATGGCTGAAATTATTCTCTGAGAAGACTGATCGTTTTTAAAATCTTCAAGCTTTTTTCTTAAATCTTCAACGGAGGAACAAACTATGGCTAACCGGTGCAGGTAAAATGCTCTTCCCGTATTTGCAGAATAACAAATATCTTCAAGCTTTGCTGAACTATTTACTTTAAGAAAATCAATGTAGCCATCTGCAAGTTGTTGTAATGCATTTTCAGTCTTTGCACTTATCGCAAACAGATTAAATGGTTTTGATTTTAAAATTCCTGATTGCTTTAATTCCGGCGCTTCTTGTAAAATTACATGAGCATTAGTTCCCCCGAATCCAAAAGAGCTAATACCTGCAAACCTGCCGGGTTCATCCCATTTGATATTGTCCTCTGCAACTTTTACACCTGTTCCTTCTAATAATATCTCGGGATTTAATTTCCTGTAATTTAAGTGCCTTGGGATTTCTTTATTATACAGTGCAAGGCTGGTCTTGATTACTCCTGCAATTCCTGCGGCAGCTTCAAGATGGCCGATATTTGTTTTAACTGAACCTATGTATAAGTTATTTTTTAAATCTCTATCCTTTGCTAATACTTTTGTAAGCGAATTCACTTCGATAGGATCACCAAGCGGAGTACCAGTACCATGAGTCTCTACATATTTAATTTGATTAGCAACAACGCCCGAGTTATTCAATGCATTCTTTATTACTTCTTCCTGAGATGGACCATTTGGCGCAGTCAAGCCGTTACTTCTTCCATCCTGGTTGAGAGCTGAACCTCTGATCAAAGAATAAATTCGGTCTCCATCTTTAACGGCATCTGACAATTTCTTTAAAACTACGATCCCGCACCCTTCACTTCTTACATAACCGTCCGCCGATGCATCGAAAGTTTTGCATTTGCCATCCGGAGCAAGCATATCGGCTTCAGTGAAAACAACATTCCAGTCAGGAGAAAGCAGAAGATTGACACCTCCGGCGATAGCAAGATCTGTTTGTCCGCTTCTTAAATTCTGACATGCTGTATGAAGAGCTACAAGAGAGGAAGAGCATGCTGTATCAATCGCTATGCTTGGTCCTCTGAAATCAAATACATATGAAATTCTGTTTGCTGCGATACTCAACGAAGTTCCGGTCCCAGTATACACATCGAATAATTCTTTCTTTCCGGAAGAAAATCTTGCGTAATCATAAGTACAAATTCCCATAAAAACTCCAACGTTTGTACCTTCCAGTGTTTCAGGGTTTATTCCGGCATCTTCCAGAGCCTGCAAAGTAACTTCAAGTGTAAATCTTTGCTGTGGATCTATCTGAACTGCTTCCCGGGGTGAGATCCCAAAATAAAGTGCATCAAACTTATCAACGTCATCAAGAAAACCCCCATATGTTATTGTTGAAGTGTTAAGTGATTTTTTACTCCATCTTCCATCAGGGATCTTTCTGATAGAGTCTTTACCGGTAACCAGATTATTCCAAAATTCATTTACATTATCTGCACCCGGAAATCTTAATCCCATTCCAATAATTGCAATTGGTTCATTTGAAAGCTCGTCTCTGTAAGCCTTCGAATCATGATATAATTTTAAGTCATTATTTTCAGGTTTGTCCTTTGAATCGTCAATTAAGAAATCTGAGAGGGAGTTTATTGTCGGATAATCATATACCAGCGTTGCGGGCAATTCTTTTTCAAGCAAACTTTCCAAATCCCCTGAAAGCTGTACCGCTTTTAGAGAATCCATTCCGTAGACCGCAAAGGGTTCAGTAACATCAACAGCGTCTTTTTTGATTTGCATCATCTCAACCAATCTGTCAACTAACCATTCCTTAAGATTTTTTTTATTTAAAATGAATTTTGCATTAATAATTTTTTTATCTGCTTTCTTTCTGAAATCAATAGCTTCTCCCTGTTTCCATTCAGCAATTATTTCAAGAGAATTGTCCAGATAACCCTGCATGCAGGCCTTTCTCTGTATTTTACCGCTGGAAGTTTTCGGAACGGTGCCCGGATTAATCAACGTGATCGAATGTACCTGTAAATCATGATCTTCTGAGACTGACCTGCGAATAGCTTTAACAATTTCATCCAGGTCAAAATCTTTAATAGAATTCTTCTGAATCTCCTGCACAATACCCAATCTTTCTTCACCATTTTCATCAGTGGAAAAAGCAGCAACGCATCCAAGTCGCAATGCAGGATGACTCGCTTCAACTGTATATTCAATATCCTGGGGGTA
>JBBSDT010000033.1:0-15683 GCA_038240405.1 Ignavibacteria bacterium | reverse complement strand
TTTGTAAGTAAACTGGAGCAGAATTAAACCTTCCCAAGCTGGGGCTTGGGAAGGAGAGATGTTTTGAGACAAACTCGGAAAAAGGGAGGGGAGTTTTTGGCTCTTACTAAGAAATTTCCTCCTCTTTCTTATCAAGGGTAGGATTAGGAGAGTCAGAAAGTAAAGTATATATATGTGTAATTCTTAAATTTATTATTCTTATACTATCCGTATCTGCTCAAGCACTTCATCAATCGAAATTCCGTTTTCAAAACTACATATGCTCTTGTCCTTGCTGCAAAATGTATCGCAATACTCTTTACTCACTTCAAGATTTATAGATTTTTTATTTAATACTCCCCAAATACGTGCTGAATTCATTGGTCTGTGACAATACAATCCAATACATCTTTTGTCAAGAGCATCGGCAATATGAATAGGGCCCGTAGATGAGCTTATCATCAAATCAATTCCCGAAATTATAGTTATTAACTTCCGGAGAGCTCCTAAATGCGAGGTGATCTCTACAATTTTTTTTTCATTAAGAGCTGCAATTTGATCTTTAAAACTGCTGCTCATCTCCAAGGCAGTTAATATGATTACGATATTATCTTGTTTGAATTTTGATAACATATTTTTTATCAGTTCAAAATATTTATTTTCATTCCAGTTAGAGGAGGAATGTAAGGAGCCGGTATGTAATATAATTTTAAATGCTTTCTTTTCTATTCCTGCCAATCTATAGAAATTGTCCCTTTGTATAATCTCTTCCGGTGTAATAAATATTTCCGGTTGAATATTATCCGATCTGACACCGATTTTTCTTGCAAGGTCCATGCAATAATCTCCTTCATGCCGGAGTGGAATATAGTTATTCCGTGAAACGCTTTTCATCAATGTCAGAACTTCATATAGCTTTCTGCCCACGCCAATACGATTCTTTACTCCTCCGAAAAAAAGCTGGTAAGCAGCCCTTTTTGTTGGCATCATTAACAACCCGTAGTCAAATTTCCTAATACGTATTTCTTTTACAACTTTCCGGAAGGTATCTTTCTTCAGATCGTCAATTAAAATTTCGTCTAAGTGCGGATTGTTAAGGAAAATTTCAGAAGTGTTTGGCTGAGTGAGAGTGGCAATATAAGCATCCGGAAATGTTCTTCTTAATTCCCGGATTACAGGAGTTATTGTTACAACATCTCCGACCCTGTCTGTTCGGACAATTAATATTCTTTTACTCATCTTTTCTTTTGTATCTGAACCTGAAGCGCTATGCTTTACTTTCAAGATTCAGCAGCCACTGCTTTCTCCATAAGCCTCCTCCGTAACCGACAAGCTTTCCGTTTTCTCCTATAACCCGGTGACATGGAATGATAATAGCAATCCTGTTAAAGCCATTTGCATTTGCGACCGCACGAACCGCCTTCACATTTCCAAGAGCAATGGATTGAGCTTTATACGACCGGGTCTCACCATATGGTATCGTTTGCAGAATTTTCCAGACATTATTTTGAAATTGTGTTCCGGGTGTTACAAGAGGAATATCAAAATTTTTCCTCTTCCCATCAAAATACTCCTCAAGCTGTTTTTTAAGAGGTTCGAAATATTTGCTTTGACCCGGTAATATTGACGATTTGAAAATTTTCTGAAGCTGTTTCAATTCAGTTTCCAGCATTCTTCTGTCGGTGAATTCCAGCAGACAAATCCCGTCTTCATTTGCGATTGCCATCATAGGTCCTATGGGAGTTGTAAACCTGGTGAACGTCAAACAGTCATTTACTTTACTTTCACTCGGGCTTAAAGAAGTTGCCTTCTTAAAAGTATGTTGAAATCCGCTTAATGATTCATAACCGTTTTCATAAGCAGCCTCAATTACTTTATTCCCGTTCTTAATATCATTAAAAGCATTATTAATTCTTAAAAGTCTCTGATAAGCCTGGAAAGTCATTCCGTGATTTTTCAGAAACCATCTTCTGATTCTGCTTGGCTCGATCCCTTTTTTGACTAAAGAATAATCAGTGATTTTTTCCGATGGATTATTCTCCACATCCTGTAAAATAGTTTTTATTTCTCCCGGAATTTCACCGGACATTTCAAGAGGTTTACAAACTTTACAAGGCCTGTATCCATTTGCCAGAGCGGATTTTGAAGACTCAAAGAATTCAACATTCTCTTTCTTCGGTTTACGGGCTGTACATGAAGGCCTGCAAAAAATACCGGTTGTTTTTACTCCAACAATGAACTGGCCTTCAAACTGCCTGTCCTTCGCTAATAATGCATTATACATTATATCTTCAGATAAAAATAAGTTGTTCATCATATTTATTTTTTTTCTTTCAAATTAAACAGACTGTTTTTTGTATTCAACCGATAATATGACAAGTATGTTTTTTTTGCCAGGATAACCTCACCCCACCCTTGCCTCACTGCGAGGCAAGGCGGGCCTTTCCAACAAAAAGGAGAGGGGAGTTTTTTTATTGTTTTGAATTCCCTAATTGCCGCGGCGCGATTGGCAATTAATTTTTTAGAATTATTCTAAAAATAATTAAACACCCAGTTCAGAAACTGATCGCCCTGATAACGCTGTGAGAAAAATACCTGCAAGCCGTTCCGCATTAATAACCTGTAAATGTCGGATGTTGATCTTGTAACAATTTTATTATAATCAGTATCGGGAAACATTGCTATGATGGTTCCAAGGTTAAAATTGGTTACAAAAAGATCTTTATTCTTAGGAACAGTCTTTTTAATAATTGTTTTTATTGAATCTGCTGAAGTCCTCGACCTGACAGTGTCGCTGAATTCTGTGGTATCTCTTTTATAAAGACTATCCCCTTTGAAAATCAAAAGATCTTTGTGCAGCTTATTATCCCTGAGCCTTAAGTCCAGCTTGTACACTCCTCCGTCAAAAGGTGAGTGAGTATATTTTTTGGAATAATTTAATATTGCGAAGGGCTTCAGAACAATTATGTTCCTTACATTATTATTTTCAATCAGATCTTCTACATTTCTGTCTGAAAAGATTCTTGAGTATGAACTATAAACCACAGTATCATTTTCTGCAGATCTTAAATCTATAATCGAATTATACCGGTCATAATCGAAATTTTCATAATCAAGACTGTCCAGTATGTGTGATTTCACTGCCCCCCAGTTTAATGTTACAGTCTGGGGATTTAATCCGAAATTCGTATTATCAATATTATAGCTTTTCAGAGCAAGAAACTTATCAAAATTAACCATTTCAGGATTTTCTTCAAGCTTTATGAGGTTCTTAGTGAATAATGAAATTGAGGAATCATTAACATTCGATTCAACATTTTCCAGATAAAACAATTTATATTCTCCAATTTCTTCATTTTTATAACTGAGCTTTTTCAACTTATCATTATACCCATCGCTTTTTACGATAGCTAATTTAATATTATTTTTTTCAAGATAATTTTTTAATTCGAGGATATTAAGTTCATCTTCGGTTGGCTGCTTTTTAATTTTCTTATTTTTGACTTCAATGGATTTGATTGTCGGGAAATCACCCAGAATAAACTTCGATGGATTATTTGAAAGAGCCTGGACGGCAAACGTGTCAAAATATCCCTGCACTTCTTCAAAATAAACTTTAGCATTATCCTTAATATATTTTTTTCTTTCCAGCTCCTTTAAAAGATTTCCAACGGCAAAAGTATCTTCACGGAAAGGCTGAGGGTAATAAAAACTCCATATCACATTTACAACGATAATTATTCCTATCAGTCCGACTACTATAATTTTTTTAAATTGAAATATCTGATATACTGCGAAGGGAATAAACAACAGGGCATTAATGACAATGTACCTTGAAACCATATTTGTTCCGCCTGTTCCCAATATACCCTGCAGGATTAATAAAGATAGTTCCAGGATATTGAATAACAGGAATATTTTTGCAGGACAAATCCCGTTTTTGTTTAAAGTATTGTAAACAGTTTTGAGAGAAATAAAGGTAGTGATAGGAGCGATAAAAAAAATAAATGTCGGGTACTGAACTAAGCGCTGGAAAAATCCTGCGGTATTAAATTCCTTGAAAATTTTAGTTGTCTCTTCTGCAAAAAAGAATACATTCTGATGATCTATATAGTTTTGTATAAGCCACCATGCAATAGTTACAAATGAAATTAAAGATATTAAAAAATTAAATATAGATTTCTTAGTAAATTTTTTTTCTATTACAATGTCCAGAAGAACTAACATTACAAAAACAAAGCTAAAGAGCCATCCTTCATATCTGAAGCCATTTGATAATGCAAAACATATTGCAGACAGCACCAGATATAGTTTCCTGCTGTTCAGAAATTTCCAGTAAATGAAATAGTAAATTCCTGCAATAATAAAAAAGAAGAATATAGATTCAGGTAATCCGGAAAGACTGAGCCACACCTGGAAAGGGAATAAGCTGAATATCAAAGCAGATATGAATGCGATTCGCTTATCAAATGAAATAATAACTAATTTATAAAAATATACTATTGTTAAGGTCGAAAAAATGAAATTAACGGAAGAGGCGGCGGTGAAAAGATCTTTTACAAAAATCATCATAATTCCATTGATCCAGAAATGAGGCGTGAGCCAGACCCCCGAATCTATGACCGGTTTTTGCAGCCATTCAAAAGATTTGACAGTCCTGCAATAGTCATCCGCGGAAAGCCACCTGAATCCTGAATTCAAAACAGTAAACTGAAATAAAATTTTTATACCCAGCAAAGATATGATCTGAAGCAAAACGCTATTCGCAAACTTGGAGCTATACCCATGCAGCCGGTTAAGAATTCTCTGTAAAGTATTATATTGAACTATTTCCAAAAATAAAAGTTAGCTTCTTCCTTAATTTTTATTTAATTTTATTCTAAAGGTTGTTCCTTTTCCTACGCCGGATTCCATAAGTAAAAGCTTTCCCCTGTGATAATCTTCAATGATTCTTTTAGAAAGGCTTAGCCCCAGACCCCATCCTCTTTTTTTTGTGGAATATCCGGGGCGGAATACATCTTTTTTGAACTTTGTATCTATGCCCTTTCCGTTATCGGATACATCTATAAATAATTCTCCGTTAGAGTTGGAAATGTTAAAAATTATTTTTCCATTTGTTTTTTCCATTGCGTCCAGAGCATTTTTCATTAAATTTTCTATAACCCATTCAAACAGGTCCTTATTTATATGTGCATCGGCTTTTCCGTTACTGTTAATATCTACAATGATCTTTTTCTTAATTGTTCCATCTGCGCTTACCAGTGATGGAATTCTTTTTTCGAAATAATCCGAAACCTTTTTTATAACTGCGGGAATATTTTCATTATCAAGCTTGGGCTGAGACCCGATTTTTGAAAACCTTCCGGCAATTTTATTAAGCTTTTCGAGGTCATTACTTATTTCAGTTGTTATTTCGATAAGGTCTTCAGTCTGAGGTTCAATATTTTTTAACATTTCAGCCCAGCCGAGAAGTGAGCTTAAAGGAGTTCCGAGCTGGTGAGCTGTTTCGCGCGAAAGTCCGACCCAAATGTTGCTTTGCTCGTTTTTCTTGATATAAGAAAATCCAACATAACCAAGGAAGACAAATATACCGGCAATTAAAAATTCAAAGACAGGCAATAGCTTAAGCTCGGTCACCAGACTTGATTGCCCGTAGTGAACATAATTGAGGATCACAGAATCTTTGTAAGACACAACAATAGGAGGATTTATATTATCCATGTCATTTGCCTTTTTCAGAAGAATTTCTTTTTTCCTGGCGTCAGGAAGTGTACTGTCGAAGTCAACATTCTTGGTGAGAATAATTTCTTTCTTCTCCCGGTCAGTAGCAATGATCGGAAAATCTATCTGCGGAATTATCTGGTCAAAAATAAAGCCGTACTCACCGGAGGAATTTTCATCATTGGCGAGATATTCCATGGATTTTGCATAAAGTCCTGCTATATCCCTTTCACGGGTTTGAATTTTCTGAGCCAGGATCTGAGTGTAAAATAAGACAATAAATACAATAAAAACCCCGCTGACTATCAAGGCAAACTTTATTTTTTGTGAGCCAAATTTATTCATTAAGCTATGGATAACATTTTAATATATTGTATATAAATACATATTTAAATTAATTAATTATTGTCCAAAAAAGTTTTAATACTATTGGTTTTATCAATCATATTATGTTTTTCCTTTATAATATCAATAAGTCTGGGAAGCGTATCCATCTCTTTTAACGAAATGCTGGGAATTTTTTCCAATGGAAATGAAGCCAATAGAAGAATTCTGATGGATATAAGATTACCAAGGATTTTGAACGCTGCAATAGTCGGAGCATCTCTATCCTGCTCGGGAGTGATATTGCAGGGAATGCTGCGGAACAATCTTGCCGAGCCCGGACTCCTGGGCATTTCCGCCGGTGCAGGACTTGGCGCTATACTTCTTTTTATACTTCCCGTATCGCTTCCTTTTTTTGTTATAACCCCGGTTTCATTTTTATTCGCTGTCACGACTACTTTAATAATATTCTGGTTTGCCAGGGGATTAAAAACCAAACATTCCAGTTTTATTTCTACCAATAAGATTATTTTAACCGGCATAGCCATCAGCGCCCTGATATCTTCTGTAAACGGGTTCCTGCTTTTAATTTCCGGCAGCTCAATAATTCAGGTATTATACTGGCTTAACGGAGGATTTTCCGGCAGAGGCTGGAATGAATTTTCTATCGGTATTTTTTTTGCGGTAATAGGGATTTCAATTTCCATCCTTATATCCAAAGATCTGAACATACTTAATCTGGGAGACGAACTATCCCTGTCACTCGGACTTAATTTAAAAAGGATCCAGAGGACTTCAATTATAGTCTCATCGCTTTTGGCGGCGAGTGCAGTCTCAATAGCAGGTATAATCAGTTTTGTAGGCTTAATAATTCCAAATTTATCAAAGCTACTGATAGGGGAAGACTATAGGTATGCAATTCCCTGTTCAATTATATTAGGAGCTATATTCCTTGTAGTATCCGATACCATTGCAAGACTTATTATTGCGCCTTCTGAGATACCCGTAGGGATTATCACTTCATTTATCGGCGCGCCGGTTTTTATCTGGCTGATATTGAGGAAGAAGTAGGCCGTCTTTCTTCCAGTCTATCTCAAACCTGTCTTTTCGAGAAGTGCGGCGCTCTTCCGCACGACGAAGCAATCTCAAATATCATTATACAAATCATGCCAATCTTTATTAAACGAATTAATCATGGCAATTTTCTTCATTCGCGAGCATGCTTTAATTTGTTTTTCTCTACTAATTGCGGATAACATTGGAAGTACATTCATAGTAGACTAGTTTAGTTAAATTATATTTACTTGTAAATCCCTTGACATGTTTTTCTTTATGCTGGCAGATTCTTCGCTTGAGATTGCCTGTCACTCCTGTATATAGAACATTGTTATCTTTATTTGCCAAAATGTAAACGCAATATAATTATTCATTAGGAACAATGAAATCTTTTTATCGTATGCACGAAGGTTTGCAAATAGTGTCCTATATAATTTTAGAAAGTTACTTTATTTTTAAAATCCACAATTTTTGCTCACACAAAAAAAAGAGAGGGGATTTTTTATTTTTGTTGAGAGGTTGTTTCGTGCAGGAAGAGCCTGCTTGCCTGGTTTAGTCCTGTAGGGACTTTATATTGGTAGCAAAAAATGTAACGGAACAGAATTTAGAATTTGACCCCTGCAAGAATTTCAAATGATTTATTCTTTATTTTTACATTTTCACTGCTGAAAGTCGTAATAAGGTCTGGACAATATCGCGCTTCTATTAAAAACTTTACAGGCAGGCTTGTTCTAATCTCCATTCCACCGCCTAGATTTAAACCAAATGAAACCTTTTTAAAATTTTCAAGAAAGAAATCCTTATGGTTGCTAAAAATGCTATCATTTGGGCCATTTGATCCCCGTTTATATCCAAGATAAAATCCTACATAGGGACCCGCTAACAAATAAGGAGTAAAAATTTTTGTATGAATCAGCGGTTTAATATTAACAGAAATAATTATGTAATTTAACTTGCTGCTTATTGTCTCAGTACTTAATTCATTTCCAAATTCATTAGTTGCTATGAAATCGTTTCTAAAGCCTTTTTGAGTAACTCCCGCTTCAGCTGAAAGCGAAAGATTTTTAAAATTTAGGAAATCATAGAATGCGTAGAACTAAGTCCGATCCTGTTTTTGGACAAATCCTGGATATCTACAAAAGATAATTCAAAATTAATTTTAGAGATATTAATTCCTCCTTTGATTCCAAAATTTTTTAATTGGGAAAATGAATTTTTACACATAAGCAGAGAAAAAAGAAGAATAAGCAGTACGAGCTTTTGTTTTGTAATTTTCATTTTTGTTTTCTTTAATTAAGGAATATAGTTTATTAAAAAAAGGCCTAATAGAGAAAAATCAATGTGGAAATTTTAAATTCTCTTTAAATATTTTTCTTATATCGGATTTGGTTGACCCAGAGGGTACCCCCCTCCTAAAGATTGACGGAATGACAAAGCGCGGTAGAACCTCAAGTGTATCCGAAGCTTCAAAGAATGGAAAATATTAGTGTTTATTTGATCAATACACTTTTGTAAATTCAATCATGTCACTTCAAACGTTATCATTAATAATAATTTCTACTGCGGCAGTCCTTATGATTGTTCTTGAAAAGTTATTTCCATATACGAAAGGTCAAAAGATTTTTCGTGAAGGCTTTTTCAATGACATAGTTATGTATTCGATAGTGCAGAGTTATTTGCTTGGAATAATAATATTCGGATTTCTGAACTGGATCAAATTTCATACAAGTCTTTATCAGTACAGCCTGATAGGAAATTGGCCCGTATGGACGCAGGTAATATTTTTTGTAATAATTCATGATTTTTATATCTATTGGTTTCACAGGTTCCAGCATAATAATAAAATTCTGTGGAGAACTCATGAAGCTCATCATTCTCCAAAAACCGTTGACTGGCTTTCCGGAGCCAGATCGCATTCTCTGGAAATTCTGATAAACCAATCCGTCGAGTTTGCTCCGATAATTTTGCTCGGAGCTGCGCCGGAAGTCGCAATATATAAAGGAATGATAAGTGCAATATGGGGAATGTATATTCATTCCAATATCGATGTTAGAATGGGAGTGCTTCAATATTTTATAAACGGACCCGAGATGCACAGGTGGCATCATTCCGATGACGGAGGAAAAGAGTTTCAAAATAATTACGGAACCAAATTTGCAATATGGGATTGGATTTTTGGTACGGCTTTCTTTCCGAATCCGGATATCAGAAAACCAAAACAATTCGGACTCAGCGATACTCCGGAATATCCCTTATCCAAAGAAGAAGCAGAAAATAAAAATAAAGTTAAATCTTTAATTGAAATTTTATATTCCGATATTCTATCATATGCGAGGCAGCATATTTTTGCCTTCAGAAAGTTTCCCAAAATTAAAAACCAAAATTAACCAGCTTATTTGTCCTGAGTACTTCCACTTCGTAAACTCCATTAAACTCTTCCGGATGCGGTGGTAATATTTTTTATTATTTCATTTATATCGTGATTTATCAACTCTTCCATTGAAAAAGGTAAAACTAAAGACCAGTTGTCTGCATTAACAGTTCCAGGAAAATTTATTCTGTAATTCATGCTGCTGAAGTTTTTTAAAATATTTTCGTCAAGATATAAGTATTCTGTCAGAAGCTGTATACTAAAGATGGAATTTGAACTGTTAATTTTTTCAAGAGAATGTTTTATGAAAACTTTTGAAGCAACAGGGCTATATTCGCCTTTCATTCCAATGTATTTCCAGAATTTTCTTTTTTCGGCGATGCTGTAAAGATACATGTCTGTAATTTCCTTCGCCTGGCTATAATTCAATTTCAAAATTTCGAGCAATACATAAACATTAGATATTTCTTTTCGCCAGTACAATCTTTCGTTTGCTGAACGCTTTTCTTCGAACAATTCTTTGACCACCCAATTATATTTTTCAAACCTGATATTATGCTTTTCACATTGCAGTTGGAACGATAATTCGTCTATGGTCCCTGCTTCATTTTCCCACCAGAAAGGAAGTGAGCTTGAGTCATGAGTAGACACAGACGCCACCGAATTCAACCGGTACTGCTCAGCCGGCAGAAAATCAAAATTACCTTTAACCTTTCCCCATCTTTGAATATCGAGTCCCGGGATTCCGAATTCTTCCAGAACTTTTGCAGAACATAAAGGAACTGTTCCAAGGTCTTCTGCACAAGGCAGCATTGAAGTAGAATTTATCATTACAGTCAGGATGGTTCTTCCGTGCTGTTCCCAGAGATGTTCATCATCAGGGTTGAATTTTCCGTATAGTCCGCCATATTCTTCAGGTGTCTTCAGATCAACAGTCCAGATTCTGAACAAACCGATAAAATGATCTATGCGAAACATATCAAAAAAATTTTCCGAATATCTTAAACGTTCTTTAATATATCCGTAATTATCAGCGCTTATATTTTCCCAATTATAAGGAGGCATTCCCCAGCGCTGCCCTTTTGAAAAATACATGTCAGGAGGCGCTCCCGATGATAAATCCAGCTTGAAATAATTTTTATATGCCCACACGTCAGCGCTATTTCTCGAAACAAGGAACGGCAAATCACCCATGATAAAAACTTCCTTTCGTCCGGCATATCTCTTTACAGAAAGAAGCTGTTCGTATAACTGCCATTGAATCCAGTAATAAAATTCAGCTTCGGCCTTATGTTCATGTAATGTTTTTTCCGCCAGAAGATATGATATATATTTATGCTTAAAATTCCATTCAGGCCAGCTTTTACCTTCATTTAAATCTTTTAAAATTTTAAACAATGAATAATATTTAAGCCACTGAATATTATTTCTTACATATTCCTGAAATTTAGGTATTCCAACCAGATCAATAGTTTTAAAAATGTCCCGAAGCAATTTTAACTTTTCAATCTTTATATCATAATTTACTTTAGTATTACCTTTCGGGAAAGCTTTTTTTAAAGCCAGCATTTGTTTTCTGAACATTCGAAGATCTGCTTTTCTGAGCTTTCCGATCGAAAGATACATTGGTTCAATTGCAAAAGTACTGATGGCATTATAGGGAGCAAAGTCGTATCCTACTTCATTGAGAGGAAGCAACTGCATGATGGACATTCCGTTTATTTTGCACCAGTCTATTGCTAAGCGCAAATCAGGAATTTCACCAATGCCAAGGCTCTTCTTTGAATAGATTGAAAATAATGGCAATGCCACTCCTGCACGTTTTTGAATTCCGATTCGTTTCCACTTATCGGATGTCTTAGTATTTAAAAGAGAATTGTATTCCAAAAAATGTTATAAATAATTAAAGTATAAAGTATGATTAAACTGGCGCATAATTAAAACTCCCCAAGCTGGGGCTTGGGAAGGAGAGAAATTGTATTCCCCAAGGTAATTAAATAATTAATAGTAAAGTTTGATATTTCCTGCTAAGTTTGTTTTAACTTTTTTAATATACAAATCCTTTCCGTCCTTGTATTCTGATGAATTGCTTCGTGCAGCAGATAATTTTTCCAGAAAATCTTCTTCAAAATCAAATCCTGTAATTTCTCTTGCAAGCTCTATTGCACGGGCGGCATACTGGAGGATCTGAATTGTTTCTATGCCTGAAATGTCCGAAAAGAACCACCCGCAACTGGTAAACATCAGCATTGCGAACTTCTGCATTTCAAGAAGCCTGGTGCACAGATTATTTTCATTTTTATCTAAGAACTTCCTGGCATTGAAATAAAAAAACTTTTCCCAGCTTTCTTTGTCCGGATTTAAAAGAACTTTTATATATTCATTTCTGGCAGTCCAGGGATTTTTAAATAAATTACGTCCGACATTTTCATAAATTATAATCAACTCATCCCTCAGCCAATTCAATGTATCACGAAGAACACTTCTCCATTCCTGACTCGGGTTTTCGGTTGTCCTTCCACAACCGCAGTCTTCTTTCCATCTTCCCGTTCCATGCGTGCAGCTCCATGAAGTTCCTTCATTGTTATCACCATCTTTGAGCTTAACTTCATACTTAGGAATATGAGAAGAAAGATATTCACCGAAATTGACAAATTTATACCCGGAATTTGGCGCCAATTCCGAAAAAAGATAGGACATCGTTCTTTCCGTAAAACGTTTATGATGACCGAAAGTCTCACCATCAACAGCAACACTAATAAGATTATTTTGTGTACCTGACGCTTTAACCTGTTCAATTCTGAGTAAAAGTTTTGCTGAATCATATATATGTTCATCAAATGCAATATTCCTTGACAGGGCTCCGTTATAAAAAAATATATCAATAAATTTTTCAGAATTATTATTCACAAAGCATCTGTATGGACAACCTGTTTCGATATTCCCGCCGGATACATCAGACCATTTACCACGAAAAATTCTTTTTATCTTTGATGCCTGTGGCTGGTCGAGTATAATATATTTAATTTTCTCTTCAACAAGAACTTCCAATGTTTCTTCATTACATGCCGTTTCCGGAAGCCAGATCCCTTCAGGATCTCTTCCGAAATGGAATCTAAAATCGGCCACGCCCCACTTCACCTGTGTAACCTTATCATTCCTGTTCGCAAGAGGCATTATAATATGATTATAAACCATGGCTATTGCATTGCCGTGACCATTGTGGACTTCGAAACTTTTTTTATCCGCTTCGATAATTCTTCCATATGTCTTAGGATGGATCTTGTTAATCCATGCAAGAAGATTGGGACCGAAATCAAAGTTAAAAAATTCATAATTATTTATTCTCTGAATGACTTTGTCAAACCGGTCTACTATGACGGCTGCTGAATTTGGTTTATAGCATTCCTGGTATATACGTTCATTCCAATCGTGGAACGGTGCGGCAGAAGGCTGCTGATCGATTTCGTTGGTCCAGGCATTTTCACGGGGAGGCTGGTAAAAATGACCGTGGATGCATAGAAATTTATTTTGATTCAAATAGGATATTTTTTACAAACTAAAAATAGTATGAGAAAAATGTTAGTAAGAAAAATTTCATATTGTTAAAGATTTTAGCTCGCTAAGTCGCGTGCAAGGTTTTGCAATAAATTCAAAATTTAAAGTTGCGGGAGACTCAGCGAGAACGACAAAAAAGTAAAAGATGTGATCTGCAATTCAATCTGTTGTTTTTCGTGTCCAAGTCCCTCGCTGAAGCGAGGAGACTCCGACGGTGTTAGACTATAATGAATGCCTCGCTGAGTCCCCGAGCAGGATTTTGTAATAAATTCAAAAACAAAGTTGCGGGAGACTCAGCGAGAACGACGAAAAGACTAAAAAAAGTTTTGGAAAAAGATTATCTTTATAAAATATTTTATTAACTAAGTAACTAATATAAACAAATTGAATAAGATAAAAAGATACCCGGTGGAGAAATTTTTTTCAATAAGAACTATTTCAGCATTCACTGCTTCTGCAAAGGATAAAAAGATATTTTATTTAACTAATACAACCGGCACATCGCAAATATGGAGCATCCACATTGACGGCGGATGGGCAGACCAGGTATCAACGTGGAGCGAATCAGTCAGGACTCTAAAACACAATCCAAAATATAAAGAGCTGATATTTCAAAGCGACATTAATGGAAATGAAAATTTGCAAATATTCAGCATGCCTGATTCGGGGGGAGAAGTTGATTGTCTAACAATAGGATTTGAAGATTCACAATGTTTCTTCCACCAGTTCAATAAAAAAGGCAGTAAATTTTTATTTTCTACAAATAAAAGACTTCAGCATAATTTTGACTCATATATTCATGACAGGCAAACAAATGAAAATACATTAATACAAAGCTTTGAAGATCATTTTCCTACACATGCTGAATCATGGAGCAACAATGAAAAGTACATTACCTTTCTAAAATTTTACGGAAATATAAATACAGACATACTGCTTTATGACACTAAGGAAAATAGCCTGATAAACATAACAGAGCATGACGTTGCGGTGAATATTTTTAATGCAGGAACAGAATTCGATAAAGAAAGTAAAGGTTTTTATTATATAACGGATGAGAACCGGGAGTTCAAAGGGATAAAGTATTACGATATTAAGAATAAGAAATCAAAGTGGATTATAAAAGAAAAATACGATGTGACAGGCAGCATACTATCTCATGATTTCAAAAATTTATTATACAATGTAAATGTAAGAGGGAACAATTCACCGAAAATTATGAATATAAAGACAGGGAAGGTGAAAAAACTTAAACTTTCCAAGGGAAATTATTCTCAGATGGAATTTACACATGATAATAAGAAGATTATTTATATATGCGAAAGTCCTTTAAATCCTGCCGATCTTTTTGTTTATGATTTGAAAAAAAATACTTCAATACAAATTACTAACTCCCTAGTAGGCGGAGTTACAAAAGAAGGGCTGACCAAACCGAAAGATATTTTTTACAAAAGCTTTGACGGTTTAAAAATCCATGGCGTGCTCTATATCCCCGCGGGAGTAAAAAAAGACGGAACAAATCCTGCGATAGTATGGCCGCACGGAGGACCTGAACATCAGGAAACACATAATTTTAATAAATATATTCAGGTAATGTCAAATGCAGGGTATATTGTAATTGCCCCTAATTTCAGAGGAAGCACAGGTTACGGGAAAACTTTTCAAAGGATGATTTATAAAGACTGGGGCGGAGCGGAATTTAAGGACGTTCTGGAAAGTTTAAATTATTTAAAGAAGTCAGGATATGTTGATCCTGCAAAGATTGCGGTAGTAGGCGGAAGCTTTGGAGGATTTATGTGTATGACGTGCATCACAAAAGCGCCGGAGTTATGGAAATGTGCAATCGACATTTTCGGACCAGCCAACCTTATCACTTTTATTAATTCTGTTCCCCCGCACTGGAAGAAAGGCGTGGAAGAGCTGGTGGGTGATTTAGTAAAAGACAAAGATATGCTCGCCGAAAGGTCTCCGATAAATTTCCTGGACAACATACAATGTCCGTTACTGGTAGTGCAGGGCAAGCACGATCCCAGGGTTGTGGAAGATGAATCCCTTCAAATTGTAAATAAATTAAGAGAAAAAAATAAACCTGTTGAATATATTCTGCTCGAAGACGAAGGACATGGATTTAGTAAAGTTTCAAACCAGATAAAAGTTTTTAATGCCAAGCTAAAGTTTCTTGACAGCTATTTAAGATAAGGTTTTGAATAATGGAAAATTAGTTTTAGAGAACGGTGAAATATTCGAGGGAAATATTTTCGGATATGATAAGCCTTCTTTTGGAGAAGTTGTTTTTAATACTTCACTTACCGGTTATCAGGAGATTATGACAGACCCCTCTTATTATGGTCAGATAGTCATAATGACGTATCCCTTAATTGGAAATTACGGAACAAACGATGCTGATACCGAATCCGGTAAAGTCCATATTAGCGGTTTGGTTGTCGGAAGTTATGAAGATGAATGGAGTAATTTCCGGGGATTAAAATCACTCAACGACTACTTAATAAAAAATAAAACCATTGGTATTTCCGGAATAGACACGCGCGCACTGACGAAGATCATAAGAAGCAAAGGTGCGATGAGAGGTTTAATTACAAAGGAAAGTTTACCTGATGAAATATTACGTAACAGAGTTTTAAAGTCTCCGGAAATGAGCGGTGCAGACCTTGTC
>JBBSDT010000032.1:0-15991 GCA_038240405.1 Ignavibacteria bacterium | reverse complement strand
TCTACTATGAGCGATTTTTCCAAAGAGTGTATGAACGAAGCAATCCGGTTTTCTAAGCTGAATGTAAGCAATGGCGGCGGGGGTCCTTTCGGAGCCGTAGTTGCGAAAGACGGAAAAATAATTGCTGCTGCTTCGAATAAGGTTACTTCTTCTAATGACCCGACTGCACATGCTGAAATTGAGGCAATAAGATCTGCGTGTAAGATTTTAAAGACATTTACCCTTGAAGGATGCGAGATATATTCAAGCTGCGAGCCCTGCCCTATGTGTCTTTCTGCAATCTATTGGGCAAGACTTGAAAAAATTTATTATGCAAATACAAGAGAAGATGCAGCAGAGATAAATTTCGATGATGATCATATTTATAAGGAAGTTTCAAAACCTTTGATTGAAAGGAAGATACCAATGATTCAAATGATGAGAAATAAGAGCAAAAAGATTTTCAAAGAATGGAATGAAAAGCAGGATAAAGTACCTTACTGATAAAGATTAGAATTCTCTTAAACTTTTAATATTACGTCCAGCATTTCCTCGTGAATCAGTCCGTTAGTTGCTAATATTTCTTTACCATATATAGAATATGTTCCCCCTTTGAGGTCGCTAACTGTCCCTTGAGCTTCTTGTAAAATTAAATATCCCGCGGCAACATCCCAGGCGTTCAAATTATATTCCCAAAATCCGTCAAATCTTCCGCAGGCAGTCCAGCATAAATCAAGCGCTGCCGATCCCAGTCTTCTTATGGGAATATCCAGCATTATAAATTTCTTAAACAGCATGACCGGATCAGGTTTGTATTTACTTGAATCATACGGGAAGCCAGTGACAAGAAGAGATTTTTTTATATTATCAGTTTTTGAAACAAATATCCGTTGATCATTGAAGAATGCACCCTTTCCTTTTTCCGAAAAGAATATTTCATTGGAAATAGGATTATAAACTATTCCCATTATTACTTCATTATTTTTTTCTAATGCGATAGACAAGCAGGTAATCGGAATAGCATGAGCATAATTCACTGTTCCGTCAATAGGATCAATTATCCATTTAAATTCCGATTCCTGGATCAAAGCCCCGGCTTCCTCTGATAAAATATAATGTCCGGGATAATCACTTTTTATTATGTCAATTATTTTATTCTCAGATTTCCTGTCAATTTCAGTTACTAAATTTGAAATTACATCTTTGCTTGAAATTTTAAAATCCCCCCCGAAATTTTCTTTAAGAATTTGTCCTGCTTCAAGCGCTGCTTTCATAAGAGTGTTCTTCATTTGCATCACAAATTAAATTCTATTCCGTCATAAGCAAGCTCAATTCCCTTTGGGAGCGTTGCATTTATCTTATCATGCATAATATCATGAGTAAGATGAGTAAAATAAGTTTTCTTAGGTTTAAGTATTTTAGATATTTCAATTGCCTGCTGAAGATTGAAATGTGTAGGATGAGGTCTTATTCTCAGAGCATTTATTATCAGTACCTCGAGCCCTTCCAGTTTTTTAAGTTCAATATCAGGAATAGAACTGCAGTCTGTAAGGTAGGCAAAATTATTTATCCGGTAGCCAAAAATCTTAAGATTTCCATGAAGACATTCAACTGGAATAATTTCTACGCCAGCAAGTTTGAAATTATTATTATCAATATAATTAAAATTAACAAGGGGCACTGCATGATGCATTATAAGCTCTTTATCAAAAACATATCTGAACGTAATTTTAAGTTCATCGATAGTAGTTTTATTTCCGAAAAGTTTGATAAATTTATCATGTTTTTGTGTGATCTGTCTTAAGTCATCCATTCCATTAATATGATCTACATGGTGATGAGTATAAAGTACAGCGTCAAGATCATCAATTTTATTTTTAAGCATTTGCTGACGGAAATCGATTGAAGTATCAATTAAGAGTTTCAGCCCGTTAACATTGATATATGCAGATGTCCTTAATCTTTTATCCCTGGGATTTGATGAGCGGCATGTCTCGCATTGGCAGCCTATAACAGGAACGCCCTGTGATGTGCCCGTTCCCAGAATAGTTACTTTCATTAAGAATCAGTTAACTGAGTTAGTAGTATAAGATTTTAATATGGTTTCCTTATCGACAAGCTCCCGGATGTTTGGCTTTAAATAAATTCCTTCAACCCCAATGCCGGCGATATTTCTGGCAAGTATACTGATTTTTTTATCCTGCTCAATGTTCTTATTTAAAAGAAATAGTTTTTGCTCCCTTAAAAGACAAAATCCTCCTTTGAAAGTTCCCTTTTCTATTCTTACTGAAAATCCAAGTTTTCCCAGAATTTCTATGAGCTCTTCAATTAAATCATCCTTCTTTTCATCAAAAGGAATCTTAGCATTTTTCTTTATAATTTTTGTCATACAAAAATAAATAACATCATATTTAAAACTGTGAATACGCTCATTTGCAGAAGTAGTTTATAATTCCTCGACAATCAGATCATCATCCTCATGAAATATATATTTATACCCATGAATAGTTTCTAATTGTTTTTCTTCTTCAGACAGGAACTCCATACTTTTTTTCATAGGCCTGAATACGGAAAGCCAGATAATGCTGTAATAACACATTACAGCAATCCAGGGTACTCCTCTTAAAAATCCAATTCTTTCACCAAAATATTTTAAAAGCTGGTCGTGATTTGCGGGTCTTTGATTAAAAAGCAGGATAAACTTCAGATCAATGTAAGATGTATAAATTTCAACGGGAACAAAAACAAAAAACAATATTGCACACATAAGTAGCCATGGATTTTCCCGGAGACTGATTTTACAGGATTTCAAAAACAAAACTGCTGAAATTAATACTAGAGGATATGATAACATTATCAGAAGAGATGAATCAGAAATCATTTTAAATATCTGATTCTCTTCATCCGGTGGTATGCTTGTGCGGAAGTTAAATTCATCATAATTTAATAATTGGTTACCGATGAAGAATCGAACATTAATCGCACCAAGCCAAAAAATTGCAGAAACGATTAAAAGAAAAAGAAAAATTTTAGCTTTCTTATTGAGATCCAAGTTGCAACAATTTTATATCTTATCTTAATTTAATCAATTTAAAATTTGATGGTAATGAAAAAATTAATTTTAATTTCATTTTTCGAAACAATAATATTGTGTAATTTCATACCCCTGTTAAATATATATATGACTGAAGATAAAATAAAAGAAGTTCTTTCCAGGATAAAAGAACCTGTTCTTAATGTAGATTTTGTAAAGCTTGATTTTGTAAAAAATATTTCTCTCAACGGGCAAAATCTTTCGCTTACTTTAGGCATAACAGACTTAAATGAATTTTTATTTGAAGAAACTAAGGAAAAGATAAAAAAAGAATTCAATAAAAGCTTGCCTGAAATAAAAAACATCAATGTAGATTTCGTATTAGGAATTGTTGAACATAAAAACGCAAAGAAATCTTCAGTTATGCCCGGTGTGAAAAATACAATTGCAGTTGCCTCAGGAAAAGGAGGAGTTGGTAAATCTACTGTGGCAGTAAATCTTGCCGTAGGACTTTCCCAGCAGGGAGCGAAAGTAGGATTGATCGACGCTGATATTTACGGACCATCTATACCTTTAATGTTTGGAATAACCAGCAAGCCGGGCGTCACAAAAGTAGATGGTAAAAATAAATTAGTTCCCATTGAAAAATATGGCGTCAAAATAATGTCGATCGGTTTCCTTATGGAATCTGAAACTGCTGTCGTGTGGCGGGGTCCTATGGCCTCGGCAGCGCTAAAACAGTTTATGGGGGATGTTATCTGGGGTGAATTGGACTATTTACTCTTTGATATGCCGCCAGGTACCGGGGATATTCAACTGACATTGAGCCAGACAATTCCTTTAACCGGTGCTATAATTGTGACTACTCCGCAGGATATTTCCCTGGCTGATGCAAAGAAGGGATATATAATGTTTCAGCGGGTGAAAGTTCCGACAATTGGAATAATAGAAAATATGAGTTATTACGAAAACAAGGACGGAAGTAAGGAATATATTTTTGGAAAAGGTGGCGGAAAAAAAATGAGTGAGGAGTTTAAGGTGAAACTTTTAGGAGAAATTCCAATAGATACGAAAATAAGAATAGGCGGAGACGCAGGTGTACCCCTTTTAATAGAAAAGGAAAATTCTAAAGCATCAGAAATATTTAGAGGTATAGCTAAAGGATTGATTAGGGAAATAAATTTAATCAATACCGATACAGCAAATATTCCTGATATGGTAATAGAAATTTAGATAATTAAGATTAAGAATGAAAAAATATTTAATCATAGTTATATTTTTGTTTTGCATTTACTCAGGATGCAGTAATAAAGTTGGTTCGGATTCTCCGACAAATTCCGTTAAGGATTTTGTAGCTGCATTGAAGGAACAAAATCCGGGTAAAGCATGGAATTATCTATCTTCTGCTTCTCAAAAAATGTATGATGATATTGCAAAGAACAGAAATCAAAGCGGAAAAGAGTATTTTGAAAAAAGCGTATCAAACATCAGTTCTTTGGGAATGATGGGAATGGATTTTGAAATAGTCGATGAGAAGAAGGATGATGATAAAGCAACTATTTTCATAAAAACTAAGGATCAGGTTGGATCAGAACTCTATTCCGTAAAAGAAGAAGGGGTATGGAAGCTGGATTACATCCGGACTATTGAAGAGAATATGAAAAAAGTGGAATAAATTTTAAAAAGACTCTATAGAAATCAGAAAAGGTATGCTTGAGTTAACGATTGAAAATGTAGAAGCAGTATTGAAGGAAGTAAGACACTATCTCCAGATTGACGGGGGCGATGTAGAAGTCTTGAGAATAGTTGGAGGGGAAATTGTTGAAGTAAGGTTATTAGGTTCATGCAAAACCTGTCCTCTGAGTATGGTTACATTAAGAGCCGGAATTGAAAGGGCGCTTATGAACGAAATTCCATCTGTCAGAAGAATCGAAGCTGTAAAATAGTTTATGAAAAAAGATTTTCAGCTCTTCCAAGGTCTTTGAACCTTAGTTCGTCTCCCACATTATAACCTGATATAAATTCCTTTTTATCATTAATTATTTTAAAATAAATTTCCAGTATGTCTTTATATTCAACTTTAATATCTTTTTCAAAGATTTTAGAAGAAATGAGGTGAATACCGTTAAAAGCAAAAAGTAGATTTACGTCTGAGTTTTCATCAGCTCTTCCTAAAAGCTTCATGCTGTGATCAAATTCCAGAAACCTGCTCGTCTTTCTCTTTTGTACTGCAAGGGTAGCAATTGGATTATTTTCCGTATGATGAATTACCATTTTCTCCAGATCAATATTGGTGTCAACATCCACATTAATTACACAAAAAAAATTTTCGTTTTCTAAAAAATCCTTAGCGTTAAGAATGCCACCCCCTGTACCTAAAATTTTTTCTTCAACTACAACATGTGTTTTGATATCAAAAAAATTATTATTAAAATAATCTATAATTTTTTGCGAATGATGGTGAGCATTTATGATAATTTCATCTACTCCAATTTTTATAAGCCTGTCAATTTGGTATTTGATCATTGGAACATTTTTATAAGGGACAAGCGCCTTCGGAAGTGTATCTGTGTATGGGCTCAGCCTTGTTCCCATGCCTGCTGAAAGTATCATAGCCTTCATATTTTTAATAATATTCAAATTATTCTTTAATTTAAACTAATTTATAATAGCAATTTGATTTATATTTAAAATATAAATAAATTTATTGAAATTATTTTAATTCCCCGGTTGAGAATATGAATATCATAAAAAGAATAGCAGAGTATGTCCGGCAAAGAAAAACCCTTAAATATAAACTATACAAATTTTTATCAAAACATTCTAAAGTAACAGCTAATTCTCCTGTTGTTATTATCTGGGAGCTCGGAGGTCATGGGGATATTATGAAAAAAAATGCTATAATATCCGCAGCTCTGAATACCCGGGGATATAAAACTCATTTTATAGTTTGTGACGGAACCCCAGAAGCCTGCATTCAGAGAGGCGCTGAAAGAAATGAAAAAATTGAAGACTGGAAATCTTACTGTACACAATGCATAAAGATCATGAGATATGTTTCCAGCCAATATAGTATTGATTATACTTATGCAGGAAATTATATCAATGATTCAAAAAAAAATGAGTTTAAAAATATCTCGGAAGCAATTGGAATTGATGATATTTCCGGATATAAATATCTGGACATTAATGTAGGTATGCTTGCCTGGAGTTCGTTGATAAGGTATATGAAAGGCTTTATAATCGAGAAGAGAAACTTAAAAAAAGAATATGAAATTCTTTTGCGAAAATATTTTTTTGCAGGATTGGTCAACACGCATGTAGCAGAAGAGGTTATTAAAAAGTTCAAACCTGTGGGGATATTCAGCTCGCATGGTGTTTACGTAGATTATTCACCCCCAATAATGCTTGCTTATCTGAAAGGAATTAAAGCGCTTTGCTGGTCAAGCGGTTTCAAAGATTTCTTGCACTATTTTAATATTCCAAAAAAACCAAATAAACTGGAATTCAGAGGAATTACCGAACTTGAATGGAGAAAGAGGGCTGAAACACCTTTAAATAAAAATGAAAGTAAAATCCTGGATGATTATATCTATCACAGATTTAATAAAGGAAACAAAAGAGATTTCTTAAATATAACTTTGCCGGAAAAGCCTGAAGTCCTAAAGCAAAAATTGGGAATTGAAAATAATAATAAAATAGTTTGTTTATTTTGTCATGTAAGCTGGGACTTATCTTTTGATGTTTCTACGATGATATTCGACAATGCAAATCAATGGCTTCAGGAATCTATGAATGCGATTTTTGAAATAAGAGATGTTAACTGGCTTATCAGGGTTCATCCGGGCGAAGAAATTTCCGGGAGCCTTTATTCAAATGACGATTTCATAAAAGAAACATTTAAGGAAATTCCCGAACATGTAAAAATCCTCTGGTCAAATTCCGAAATAAATTCTTTAGGTCTGTATAACCTTATAGACGCCGGCATTACATTATTTGGTACAATGGGAGTTGAATTGCCTATGCTGGGCAAGCAAATTATTACCGGAGGGGAGGCTCATTTTTCAAATAAAGGATTTACTTTGGATATGAAAACAAAAGAGGAATATTTTAATACATTAAGAAGTATTAATAATATCAAACCGTTGACCCAGCAGCAAATTGAGCGGGCAAGGCGTTACGCATATTCTTTTTTTATCCAGAGACAAATTCCCATTAATATAATAAATAAGAAAGAAGGTCATTTTGGAAATATTGATTTGAATAAGCTGAAAAAGCTATTACCAGGAAATGATCTAATTATGGATGCAATTTGTAATGGCATAGTAAGCGGAAAAGACATAATTCTCGATGAAAAAATGGTAAAAGAATCAGAAATAGATATCTAGTGTTAAGTTTGAAAAAGAAATTTAATGTCCGGAATCATATAAGTGTGTCTATAGTATTTAATTGGTTTTCTTCAGATACGAAAGGGCAAGTTCATTGTTATGTGGCTTGAATATTTAATAAAGGATGGTGTAATAGTTCAAAAGTTTTTCTCAATTGAGAAGTAACCAATTTAAACAAAAAAAAGTGATTCTAAAAATTAATAGAATCACTTTCCATTTTTAATTATATATTAATACTGCACTAAAAATAATAATGGAAGGTCCATTGAAATTCATCATTTTTAACTGAAGTGTCTTCCATTGGAAATCGAACCATCATTTCTGTCTCAAATCCAAAAAATGGAAATGCAGATACTCCTGCACTGATTCTTTTTTGAGTGGTATTGTCAATATCCCGGTTCTTGTTCCATAATTCATACTGACTTCTGAGCTCAAGTCCCTGGATCAGAATAATATTCAATTCGCCATACCCGTAAAGGGTTCTTACCAATGGCTGATCTGTTTTTACTTCTTCAAAATCTATTTCTCCAAGAAGTGCAACGCGCTTCATTATCCCTATTTTTGTAAATCCTCCCCAAGCCTTTTTGTTTCCTGTAATTGTAGATTTTCCCACCGAATCCCTTGTATTATACGGATTATTGAAGAATGAAGCTCCGACATCAATATTAAATTTATTATCATTAAATCCAAAATTAAAATCTGTCGATGCCACAATCATTTTATGAGGATCATCAGTCGGTACAATAAAATCAATCCCCATTGGATTAAATAATCCCACACTCAGATTAAGCCATGCAGGTGAAATTCCGATTTCAAAGCCTGTATTTGCATCGTAAGGAGTATTTAATAAATATTTCCTTTGATATGCACGGTGCTCGACAATATTTAATCCATAATTTGGTTTATATCTCCCGACTTTAAAAAATAAATTTGCGGGAAGCTTTGAGATCATACCGAAAACTTCATACTTAGTATCAATACCGGGAATCTGAATTCCTGATGTAACAAAAATATTCAAAACTTTATTTACCTGTGCATTAACATAAATATCTCCCTGCATAGTTAAAAATCTGTTGAAGTTTGTTGCGCCGGGAACCTGGTCATCTGCCTGTAAGACTCTCACATCGCCCCCAACTGAAATTTCCTTTGTAATCTTCGGGGAAAATTCCGTCTTGCCCGCAAGCTTCTTAAAGAGATCCATATTCAGCTTATCCTTTGCAAACTCAATTCCTCCCGCATTCCTCATTGCACCTCCGGAAGGATTAACATGGCAATCCATGCATTTGTCACCGTAATAAGCGGCAAATCTCGGGTAAGCATTTACCTTTGTATTTATTGAGAATAAAATGAAAAGTGCCGAACAAAGAAATAGAGTAATGATTTTCCCCTTCATGATTTTTAATTTTATTTTTATAAAATTATTTTAAAGAATATTATTTAGTGATTTTTATTCTTCCTCTATTAGATATACCGTTGAACTGAGAAAATGTCCAGTCTCCCGAAAGGGAATTATTCTTTACAATTAAATTCCAAAAAACATTACTGTCAGCAATCTTTGGATTCGTATTTATAAAAACTTTTTTATCTGTTTTATTGATTTCACCCGAAAATTCACCGGACATAGCAGACAAACCTGAAAAGTTGGCTTTGTAAATATTCTTGAACTTGTAGCTCCCGGAGAATTGATTGTTTGAATAATTCTTAACATTTAGTGTTCCGTCAGCTAATTTATTTCCAGCACTGTCCAGCATACTGAATTGATACTGCCCTACTCCAAAAGAGAATGGCGCATTTTCATATCCTGAAGAACATCCTGTTATTATGATCAGAATAAAATATACTGCAGGCAACAAAATATTTTTACGCATTATTAATTATTTTTACTTTATAAGAACCATTCTTTTTGCTTCACTAAAAAGTTGCCCGGGTTTACCGGTTGAACTTATCTCGGCGGCTTCAATCCTATAAAAATAAATTCCGCTCGATAAGTTATATTGAGAAGAATTAAATTCTATGTGATAAAATCCGGTGTTATAAAACTTATTTTGAACTAAGTTTGCGACTAATCTTCCGGTAATATCAAACACTTTTAAATTTACAATCGATTCTTTTGAAAGAGTAAATTTTATTGTTGTACCCGGATTGAAAGGATTTGGAAAATTCTGGGCCAGGTCCGATGTAGAAGGCGCATCGGAAGAATTTAACAGCCTGTCCAGACAGTGTGCTTCGGAATATCGTAACCTGATAGTATCTCCCGGCAAAGGGCCAAAACCTGCTGATAAATTTACTCCCCCTCCCTGGGAAGGAGCCCATAAATGACAATAGCTCATGATCGTACCTATGGTAGGTCTTCTGTTTGAGAAGCAGCTTCCTTCCGGAAAATAACATGAATCGATTGCCCCGATTGCTCCTCCGGATAATATAGGCCAGTCACATGCATGAGTGTGTCTTGAACCCATGCTATGCCCCATTTCGTGAGTTACAACATTAACAGTCCATGAATAGGTCGGAAAATTATTATAATTTGGATCTATATTACTAAATGCATACCTGCCTGAGGAATCGGTTTGGTTGAAATTGAAACATAAGACTCTTATCCAGGCTATTCCGCCTAAGCCGTCAGTTCTGGTCGAAATAAGATGTGCAACATTTCCCTGAAAATTATCCTTATTCTCTACACCAAATTTTAAAAGAATTGAATATGAATCATTTAAATTCCGGTATGGATCTGCAGAGGTCCAGATGCCAATTTGAGATACTTCAGCCGGGATTGCTTCATTTTGATAAATAGTTTTTACCGAATTGAACATTCCTATGATAAAATTTGAAACATTTGCGGTATCGCTGTTTCCATCTAAATATAATTGATAATCGGCTTCGAAATAAACTTTAACCGGCAGTCGAACAGGATCATCTGAATTTAAACTTTGATTGGTATTACTCTTTGAGTCATCTATTGCCTTAATCATTTTGTCTTCGTAATTATCTACATTACATTTAAACTTATTTTTTATCAGGAGATCTGCATCATTATAAAAAATATAATTGTCAGAATATGTATTATCGGGATTTTTGAGAGAACCAAGAACATAATTTCCAGTCTCATCAGAAACTACTCCCATAATAAAATCCTTAAAAATGCTTATCGAGGCGATAGAATTTTCCTTTCCTTTTATGATGCCGTTGTAGTGCAGCCCCGGGGTGTAATTTACAATTTTAGTACCTGAACCGTCCTTAGTGGTTAAAATAAAATTTTCCGAAACGGGATACGATTGAGTTAACTCAAGATCTAAAAAGCTGTTATCAGAAACAGGAATGCTGAATACAATATTTTCTTCTCTTTTCATCAATACCTGCCTGACCATATCCCTCTGTAGATTTAATGCAACTGCATTTTTTACATACGATGATGAATTATCATTTTCGGTTACCTTATTCTGAAAGCTAAAAAGATTAATACTCTGAAATACAGAACCGCTCTTTTTTTCAGCGATAATTTGAGAGAGTTTTTTTACAGAGTTTAATTTTGGGGATCTGATTTTTTCGTTGTTATCATTAGTTGTTTCTTTAGTTGATAAACCTATGAATAAAGAAATAAATATAACGATAATTAAGTAATTTAATAATTTTTTCATAATTATTTGCCTGCCTCCGAAGAATTCATATGATCCGTATTTCCATTTGAACCCGGAATCAGAGCTACGGTAATTGATTTCTGATATTTTAAATTTCTTGAAACGTTTCTGCCAAAAAGAGAAACTATTGTGTTATTTTCTGAAAATTCAACATCATATGAAACTGAACTCTCGGTATATGTTAACACGCTGTTAGCTAGTGTAAAGTTTCTTGTAATGGTGCTGGATCCCGGACAAGTAAGTTGTGCGGTTCCATTAGATTGAAAGTTTATTGTTTCATCAGGACAGATGTCCTGCAATGATCCTGTCTGCTCGATCATCTTCCAGGTTCCTACTAAGTCAGTTGAACCTCCGTTGTTTACCAAAATTTTATTGCAATTACTTCCGACCGATGTAAGCGATAATAGAAGTAAAACAATTAATAGCGGCGTCAATCGCAGTTTGTTTTTATAAAAATTATCCATTTTGTTTTTAAAAATTTATTTAGTTCAAATTAAAAATACTAATCTTCAATTGCAAGAATTATTTATAAGTTAAATGTAGGATTGATTGGTTTCATCCCTTTAAGTATTCAAAATAAATTACTATTGTAAATGTAATAATATTTATAGAATTACTATAAATTGTTATTGTGAAAATTACACTTACTTCGCTCAACTTCCCTCTCCTTGCAACTTTTGTCAGTAAAATTGAAATATCTTTCACTTATTTTGTGACATTTCTGGTAAAATAGTAGCTTCGCACAAGGGAAGGATCACATTTCTTTAGCTGCGCACTCTATAACTTTTGGGATTCACTTTTTTTCAAAAGATATTTAGTCCTTCGCAGCGAGCTCCGGGAGTTTTTCTTCACCTTCCGAACATTTTTCGTCGAGAGCGGACTTCGTCGCAAAGAGCTTTGACAATTTTTCTCCATGATTCGGGTCCATAATTTGTCAGACGGAATCCAAAATTCTGGTTCTCCATTTCTTCGCACCACGTTTTGTGTATTTTTCAATCCCTTTTTGTGACATAATTTTCAGTAAAGACTTCTTTGCACAAGTATCCGGCATTTTAATTCCCCAGTCGGTTTTCTTAGTTTCAATGTTTGAGGTCTTAATTTGAAAAGTTCAAGTCTTCCATTTGAAGTTTCATTTCATTGTTCAATAGTTTCCTTTTTAATTCTACATTTTCACTTCATTAATTAAATCTCTGACGTCTTAATTCTACATTTTCACTTCATTAATTTAAAATCTGAAGTCTTAATTTTAGATTTTCACTTCATTAATTCAAAATCTGACTTCTTAATTCTAAAGTCGGAAGTCTTAGTCTTAACCATTCTGATAATAGATTCGTGTTCACAACACTAAAGTGGAGGGTTTTTATTGCAAAATATTTAATGAAGGTATTAGGGGACGGATCTTTTATTGGTATTTTTCGAAAGAAAGCCTCTTATAAACTCCAAAGGTACTGGAATTTTAAAAATATCTGTCTGTCTGTTTCATAAAATTTGTGATACCGGTTGAATTGGTTAATTCATTGAGGTCATGCGATGAACCTATAAAAAGTATAGTATAAGGATTCCATTTATAGCTGAAAAGCGGGTCAATGCTAAAGTCTCTGTTAAATTGGTCATACTGAAGAAGCACCCTCAGAAAGAAATTTTTATTAAACTGGTAGGAAATTTTGTTGCTAAGAACATATCCTGCAAATAGTTTTTCTCCTCCTTTGGACCTTGCGAGTTCAGAGTAACTGTAATTTATATCATTTCTCAGTCTGTCAAATGGTTTCACTGTTGCGGACAAACTGAAATTCGAACCATAACCGACATAAGAGGGACTTTCAAATCTTACGATGTATTTTCCCCATTCCAGTGAAAAAGATCCGGTAAGAAACTTACTCAGGTTAAATGCCTCAAGGTTAAAATGCCAGCGGTTTACATCCTTATGAAAAATACCTCCGTAATTTTCATTATTAACAACGATATATCCGCCGTATATTTTTATGCCGCCATTGAATTCCACTATCGGATTCAAATCTACAAATTGCTCTCTCAATTTTCTTTGCGCATCGAATTTTATTTCCATGTTTACTTCAGGATTCAACCGGTGTAATAATTTTGTTTCCGGATAAAAATTATAATCATTTTGAAAATAAAGATTGTGAAAATTATTATATTGAATAAAGCCGTTATCTCTTCTCACTGTTGGCGACTGGAAGAAATATTCAGAATAAAAATTCCATGCTCGTGTATTTCTGCTGAATGAAACAAAAGCATCTGCGCCGTTAAATTTTTTCCCGTCAAGCAATGCAGTATACTTATTGTTATCGAAACGGTATTTTTTTAATGTGTTATAATTAAAAGCTGTATCGTTAATCTCTTTTGTGCTGGTTCCCAGTAATTGAAAAATCAGGTAATAATAAGAAGCAAAATTAAATTTTCCGTCAAAGCCAAAATTACGATTGTATCCGGATAATCCAAAAGCTTTCGAACTGTCAGAACTCTCTTCCCTGTCGGAATAGATAGCTCCGAGATAGTCTTCACCTCCCAGATCATATTTTAATCTTAATATATTTGACAATGAATTTTTATTGCTTGCAAGAAAAAAACTCCTTTCTGTTAAAGGTATTATGAAAGGAGTGTTTTCGAATTTATTGCCGGAGTTTACAAGGACTTAAAAATTGACTTTCTGTTAAAGGTATTATGAAAGGAGTGTTTTCGTCGTAAGCCGACAGATAACCTATATTTAGTTTATTAATCTTTCCAGTAAGCTTTGCGGCAAACAAAGGATTATTGACTGAGCGGGTATATGCAACATTAATGGGAGTTGAAAAATTATTTATACCTTCGAGAAAGAAAGGTCTTTTTTCGGGATAGAACAATGCAAAGGGTTTATTAATATTAATTTGCGGTGCATCAGCTTCTACCTGACTAAAGTCAGGATTGTAAGTAGCATCGAGTGTAAGCGTTGAACTCAATCCGAACTTTGCTCCCAAACCAAGAGCGCCATCTAATTTTCCGAAAGTAAATTTTGAGTCAGGGTTAGACTTATCTTCAAGATAGCTGTTCTGCGTTCCAAGAACATATGGAAGTATTTGAATATCTGTTCCTCTTTTAATATTTTTTATCCCTTTAAGAAATCCTGACTGTCCCAGGAAATTCGGATCATCTCGTGAAACCGAAGCCCAATATATTTCCTGCCTTGCCCCGCGCGGTCTGTTTCTTAAAAGATGTATTCTCCAAACCTGTTCTTTTTTTTCAGGAAAACGCAGACTTTTGAAAGGTATTTTAATTTCCGCTGTCCATTTATCTTTATACATTTTTGCTTCCGATTCAAAAATTAAATCAAAATTTGAATCTTCATTGTCTGTTGTCCAGAGTAAATCCCCTTGTATTCCTTTTGGATTCACGTAGGCTTCAAAAGCCTGTTTTAGATCACCATAAGTATTAATAAACGGACCTACCCAATCGTCTGAATACATTTTGTCACGATCTGATAAGTGCGCCCGTACACTATTCATATCATTCTCGTAACAGGTATAACCGAAATAAATATTTTCATCATCATAAAAGATCTTTACTTCTGTTTCAACTTCCGGTTTAACATTGTCTCCCGGATTGATTTCTGTAAAATTATTCGCAAGCGCCGCATCTTTCCAGACGGACTCATCCAGTACTCCGTCTATTTTCATTTTGCCTGAAATTAATTTAGGCAAATTCAATTCGGGTTTTATATTAGGGTGGAATGTGCTTTTGGCAGTGTCATTTTGTATTTGAGCCTGAACATGAAGAAGTGGAATCAATAAAAAAATTAAAAATTTAATCGGTAAGCCTTTAAGCATATTCAGAATATTAAAATTTCTCATTTTGACGTATTGAAAGGAACAAAGTTACATAAATGAGACTATTAAAAAAACTAAATGAGGAATAACTCTTGTAATTACGTAATAGTTACGCCCTTCAGGGCGTGAGGAAATATATGTGTGTTAAGGGCTTTAGCCCTTTCGTGGAAATACAATAGATTTTTAAATCTTCTTGAAAAGCAATACATACTAAGAATGAAATCTAATATGTGACTTTAGATTGTGGAAGAAGGTCTATATAGAACAGGGCTTTAGCCCTTTAAAGATCAATGGATACAATAATCTTAAAGAGAAGGGAAAAATGCAAACACTGTATTTGATGGAGTCTGGAGTGAGTATTTCTTGGCATCCGAAACGCATGGTTATTCTGCTTAAATATAAAAGAGTTAATGTCTGACATTGAGCAAAGACTAAGCCAATATATTAAAATCCCTCATCATTTCTTATAACCACCGAAATAAAACCGTCTTGTTCTGTTCTTATATCTATTTCTATAGGTCGGCAGCACACTTCACAATCCTGTATAAAACTTTGCGATTTACCTTCACTCCGGGAATATTCCAAACTATTCAGTTCCCCGCAATACGGACATTGAAACTCAGTTTGTTCAGCCATATTATCAGTTGTTAATTTTTCATTTTAATATAGTTCCAATCAAAAAAACTTTCGATAAAATTATTCTTGTTTTGTTCGGAATTATTTCCAGCCATCCAGAAATTACAATTATAATCTTGTCCAAAAGCATTAGAAAAGATAATTATAAGAATTGCTGGAAATAGAAAAAAAAATCATTTTTACTCCGGTTTTTTTACAAAATATAGTAAACTCATTTTAACTTCAAATGAATTTACCGGAAGATATTTGCATAATTCACAACAAGATTTTATCGGATACTTAAACCAGTAGTGTCCAAATTAATTTACTTTTATTGTTAATTGAAGAATAGTTAGGAGTAAGGAAATAATAATTGAATATTTTTGTCGTAAGATTTTCATTTTATCGCTTCATATTTTATTTTGGTCTTTTCGCATCTCATTTTGGGTAGTTCCGGAAACATTTTGGGTAGTTCCGGAAACATTTTGGGTAGTTCCGGAAACATTTTGGATAGTTCGA
>JBBSDT010000031.1:0-16120 GCA_038240405.1 Ignavibacteria bacterium | reverse complement strand
TCGTATTTATTTTCAAAAGTTGGGTTCTTGTAATCATAAATATTGGAGGAAAGCAAAGTAAATGAGGAATCAAATGTTGAGGATTGAGTATAGATATTATCTATGTTAGTAATAAAAATTGTTAAAAATAAAAAAATTTTCCTTTTCATACTTTTAGAATTTAAAGTTTTATTTTAGCAAAACCATTCCCTTTATTTCAGTATAACCTTCTGTTTCAAGTTTATAGAAATAAATGCCGCTTGAGAGATTGTCGGCATCAAATTCAACCGAGTAACTTCCTGCATTTTGTTTTTCATTAACAAGTTTAGTCACCCCTTTACCAAGAGCATCAAAAACTTTTAATGAAACAAAACCAGATACGGGTAATTGATAGTTTATAATTGTTTTTGGATTGAAAGGGTTTGGATAGTTTTGTGAAAGAGAAAACTGCCTGGGTACAATATTGTTTATTAGATTAATAGGGGTCAAAGTAGTATCTCCAAAAACAACTCCGTTAATGATACATCCTTTTAGCCTAAATTCCTCTCCTGATCCAACTTCACAAATAGAATACCCCGTAAAACCAATTCCTTCAACTAAATAGTAATAAGTTCCAGCTATTATAGGTGCGCTGCACTGAAATTGTCTTCGAATTCGTAATGCATTAAATATTGACATCTGCTCACTGCTTTCAAACCACCCGGAAGGCTGCGTGGAATTTAACCTTTGGCAATTGAAATGTGTATTTACATTACCCAATAAACTATCAAGCAAAAATTCACCGTTTGTTGTTGAATCATAAGCATATACGTTCATAGAATTTGAATCAACTCTTTGATATTTCCAGTAAGGAGGTCTGAATCCCATTAAATTCCACCAACCAAAAAATTCATAATAGTATTTACTATTAGGTTTCAATACAATATCACCGATCATAACCCTATAGGTCCCAAGTATACTGGTAGGCGCACAACTAAAAGCCAAATCGTAGTTTGTAAAAACATATGTGTTACCGGTTTTTAAAGGATAAAATTTTGCTGCTGTTGTATCCCATGCATTTATCTTTGTTAAGAAACTTATTTGAAATAAAATAGACGAAATTAATATTATTCTTCTCATGAGTTTTTAATTTTTATTTGAGTAAAATCATTCTCTTGGTTTCAGTAAAACCTTCTGCTTCAAGTTTATAAAAATAAATTCCACTGGAGAGATTGCTTCCATCAAATTCTACTGTATAGCTTCCGGCATTTTGTTTTTCATTCACCAATGTAGCTACTTCATTTCCCAATACATTATAAACTTTCATATAAACATAATTTGTTTTAGGCAATTGGTAATTGATGATTGTTTTCGGATTGAAAGGGTTTGGATAGTTTTGGAATAAAGCAATTTTATCGGGAACTGAATTGGAAATAGTTTTTATTGGAGTTAAAACTGCATCCCTGAAGGATTCAATTAAAGCCATCCTGCCGTTAATTATTTTTTCCCATAGAATGCGAACTCTATACATATTTCCGAATACAAGCTTGGAACTTGTATTTACGAATGTTTCTGAATTAGAATCTCCGACATAAAATTTGCTCAAATTATTCCCAAAACCAATCTGATATATAAATATCCGGGTTGAATCGTTATTCTTATTTATCCAGGAAACTAAGCTATATCCATTTGGATAATCAGATGTAATATCTCCGTGCGAAGATCCTGTACCCCCGTAATTGTATCCGTTATAATTACTTGTCTGGTTCCACATGGAATAATTATTTCCCTCTAAAAAAGCTGAGTAAAAATGTTTAGTGCCTAGTGTATCATAGTCATAATTTAATATGCAGTTATTAACACCATTCGAAAATCTTATGTTGTCCTGTGAATTAGGCTGGTAAATAGTTACTCTGGTACCAATATCCAGAGCCCCAGAAGGACTAATTTGAACACTATGATATGAAATTGATTTGTTAGTTCCGTTTGTTGTCCTTTGATATGCAAGAAAAAAATAACCTTGCAGGAAAACAAGACTGGTTAAAACCGGAGAAGAACAGACCAAACTGTCTGATGAAGTTACATTCACTTCATCTAACCAAATCCCGTTATGTAAATTTCTTAAACAAATGTCATTTCCTTTTTTGTAAGCAATCAAAAAATTCGAGTTAGTAGTATTAATGAAAGAAACTATAGAAGGGTTTGTCTCATCCATGACGTCAGAAGCTACCGCTACAGGAGCACTCCAGCTGACGGTATCATAATACGAAAAGTATATGTCCCAGTTACCACTGCGATTTGATTGAAACACAACAGCACCTTTATTGTTTTCAGCCGGAAATCCCATATGATAAGCAACTGCAGGATTGATGTTTAACGATCCGCTGTCTGTTAATTCTACTTCAGGGCTTAACGAATTATATTTCATGAACCTTACTGCAATTTTTGAATTATTTGGTCCCGTCCATTTTTCATAGGATAAAATACAATCTCTGATGAAATAATTTATTGAATTGCCTGTTTTGTCAAACTGCGGGTTTTTGTAGTCATACACATTTGAAGATAAAAAAATTGCAGATGTATCGATATTACTAGCCTGAGAATAACCTTGATTTAGATTGACAGTTGATGAGAAAAATATCCCAATTGAGGTAATTAGTATGTAAATTAAAATTTTCATTTCATTTAACTCCCTTTATTTAGCTAATATTATATTTAATTCAGTTTGTATTGTCAATGCAGTCTGGACACGTAATCTTCAAATTCTCACATTTTCTTGCATTAACTTTCTAGACTTTTATAGCTTCTGCATTGTAAGTAGGCTTGAATAGAATCCAACTTTCCCAAACTGGGGGCTGGGAAGAAGAATGTTTTTCGGCAAATTTCTAAAATCAAATTCAGGCTGATTGGATCCCGGCCAAAAGATCGCCGGGATGACAGGAGTGGCTGCATTACCCTTAGAGGCTACGAAATGGAAATTCTTAATCAGGTGAATCATGGGAATCCTGTTCAGGTTCAAACAATGAATTTCTATATTTACATCAAATCTGTATTTTGAAATAATGCAGAATGAAATGTTAATTTGATAAAAGGAAATAAAATTAAAATAATGCATTTCGTTCACAGCCTCAATGAAGGCGGCGTTGAGAGATTACTTCTCGAAATCTGCAGTAAATTAGATAGGAACATATATGAAACACAAATTTGCTGCCTCGTGGAAAAAGGTGTTCTTTCCCCCGAATTTGATAAGATCGGAATTACGCTGCACCTGTTAAATGCGCGAAGAGATTTTAAAGCCCGCAATATAGTTCCAAATGTTTTTGTAATATTTAAAATTGCAAAGTTGCTCAGGCAGGAAAAGATAAATATTTCACACGGGCATGAATTCTTTTCTACTGTGTTTTCAAGGATTGCCTCTGTACTCTCTGGTGTAAAAAAAAGATATATTACTCTTCACAATGTTTATTATTGGTGGAGTCAGAGCGTTCATACTACCCAAAAATTTCTTTCCCGGTTTACTACTGCGATAATTTGTAATTCCAATGCAACTCTTGAATATTCTTTAAAGAACGACGGGGCAGATAAGAAAAAATATCGTTTAATATACAACGGAGTCGATTGCAGTAAATTCTATCCTCACAATCCAGGAAATTCAAATTTTCTTAAGGCTTTGAATGTACCTGAAAACAGTTTCATAATAATGACAGTCGGAAGCATTTCGCCGAGAAAGGGTCTGGAGTATCTTTTAAAGGCTGCATCTATTCTGCTCAAAGAATTTTCAGATATTACATATATTCTGGTCGGCGGCAAGCATATTAATGAGCATGAAGAATATGACAAAATTCTCACTTTGCGCAGCCAATTAAATTTAGAAAAAATTGTAATTCTTACCGGAGGCAGAAACGATGTAGGTGAGATTCTGACATATTGCGACCTTTATATTATGCCGTCGGTTGTAGAAGGGTTCGGTTTGGCTCTTACAGAAGCAATGGCTGAAGAAAAAGTCTGTATTGCCTCCGATATAGATCCGTTTAAAGAAATAATCGATGATGGAGTGGATGGGTTCTTATTTAAATCACGTGATGAGATATCTCTGGCTAATAAAATTAGGGAAGTTCGAAATCTTGATGCGGTGAAATTAAATGCGATTAAAAAAAATGCACGGAAAAAAGTTCTTGAAAAATTTAATTCCGAAAATATGGTACGTCAATATGAAACGCTTTATTCTCAATAATAGCTGATTGAAAGAACCAAGCAAAAATATTTTTATTATTGCAGGTGAGTCGTCCGGAGATATGCATGGATCCGGCCTGGTTAAAGAGTTATCTGTATTGTCTCCGGGAATTTTCTTCTCGGGCATAGGCGGACCTACAATGAAAAAGGAAGGGGTTGACCTGCTTTATGATATTAAAGAAGTTAATTTCATTGGGTTTTCCTCCGTCTTAAGAAATATTAAGAAAATTAAATCAATTTTAGATACCTGTGTTAATGAGGTCAGGAGAATTGATCCGCAAATGGTGATATTGGTAGATTATCCCGGATTTAATCTGAAGTTCATTACAAGAATCAGAAATTTTTACAAGGGTAAGATAATTTATTATATATCGCCTCAGCTCTGGGCATGGCACAAAAGCAGGATAAACATTATTAAAAAGTTTGTTGACCTGATGATTGTTGTATTTCCGTTTGAAGTTGATTTCTATAAAAAGGAAGATATCAAAACTTCTTACGCCGGGCATCCCCTTGTATCTCGCATTAACAAATTTCTGGAAAATAACTTTAAGAGTGAAACAGATAAAGTCCGGATAAGCTTTATGCCCGGCAGCCGGAAAGATGAAATAGAAAGAATGCTTCCGGTACTCATTAAGGCTGCGGACAAATTTGCGGGTGAGTTCGAATGTGATATAAGCTTTATCTGTTCATCTAATTACGACATTTCGTATTATAAAAAATTCATTAAGTCCAAAAAATACATCCTCATTCACAGCAGTGCAGATTCAGAAATCAATTATAAGACAATATTAAATTCTGATCTTGTAATTACGAAATCAGGCACTTCAACTATGGAGTGTGCATTGATAGGCACTCCGTTTTGTGTGGTTTATAAAGCGGGCAGACTGAACTATTTAATCGGCAAAAGACTTATAAAAGTAAAATTTATTGCTATGGTTAACATTTTGCTGGATAAATATGCTGTAAAAGAATTTTTGCAGAAAGATATGACTCCTGACAATATTTTTACCGAGGGAAAAAAGATTTTATCAGATAAATCATATGCTAAGGAAATGAAAGATAATTTTAAGGAGCTTAAGGAAATTCTTACCGATCAGGACGCATCAAAGAACGCCGCGGCCTTAATTAGTAAGTTAATTGCTAAATCACCGACGAATTGAAAAATTACTGGAATTCCTTAGGTCTGATTATTTTACCTTTGATAATTACCATTTACATCAAAACTTTACGCATTAAGGTTAGTAACTCACCCGGAAATAATACTAATTATGTTTTTGTATTCTGGCATTCAAAAATGCTCGTAGGATGGTGGCTGTTCAGGAATAGAAATTCTGCTGCGCTTGTTTCACAAAGCAAAGACGGTGACATTCTGAATAAAATCTTAGCAAGATGGAATTATAAGGTTGTCAGAGGCTCCAGTTCCAAAGGAGGCAAACAGGCATTGAATGAGCTGACGGAGCTTGTCCGGAATAATAATTCTGCCGTTATAACTCCTGACGGACCCCGGGGACCGGCCGGGAAAATGAAGAACGGTGCAATAATAATTTCTAAGGAATGTGATGTTCCTATTATCCCCGTTAAGATTACGTATAAAAACAGTAAAAAATTGGACAGAAGCTGGGATAAGTTTGAGATACCATATCCTTTCTCGGAATGTGAAGTAAACTTTGGAAATAAATTTGAATATGGAAATAATATTGATGAGACCGGATTAAATCAACTCAAAGAAAAAATCTCCGTGGAAATGTAACTTTATATTAAATTTTAAATTAAATTTAATTTGATCGTTCTTAGAATAATCTTAATTCCGCTTTCAGTTCTCTACTCATTAATCATATCACTACGAAACCTGTTATTCGACAACGGTATCCTGAAATCACATAAAATTTCAAAGCCAGTACTTTCTGTGGGTAACATATCAACAGGAGGAACCGGGAAAACACCATTAACAATTTTAATTTCCAGATATTATTTAGAAAAAGGAAAACGAATAGGTATAGTTTCGCGGGGCTATAAGAGAAAGTCAGCAGAGTTAATTTTAGTAAGTGACGGGAATACAATCAACGAAAATATTAATCAATCCGGCGATGAGCTAATCCTGATGGCTAACGAATTGATAAAGAATTATAAAGGTAAATTTTTTATTGCCGCCGGAAGTAACAGGGTTGAAGCATCTGAGTATCTTATAACCAAATTTAACCCTGATGTTATTATTCTTGACGACGCTTTTCAACATAGAAATATTCAAAGAGACTTAGACATCGTAATTGTAAATGCGGATAGTTATCTGAATGAGACTTTTCTGAATACTTTTACTTTACCCTCCGGAATACTCCGCGAAGGCTATTTTAATTTGAATCGGGCGGGTATTATTATTCAAAATAATAAAAACTCAGAACACACAATTATTCCGGATCTCACCCGGTTCAGGAAACCAATTTTTCAAATGAGATATAAAACGGAATATTTTATGGACTATAAAAATTGTATTTTGAATGATACACAAAAAAGTGCAATTCTTTTTTCCGGAATTGCTGATGACAAGTCTTTTGTTAATATGGTTAAAGCAAAGGGCTTTAAGATTTTGAATATATTAAAATATCCTGATCACCATAATTATGATGATAAAAATATCAACGATCTCATAAGTAAATTTGCTGCAAATTCTATTTTTATCACTACGGAGAAAGACTTTGTAAAGGTTAAACAATTCACTGATTTTGTTAAATTTTACCCCGTTTATTTTATGAAAATTAAAGCTGAAATAGAGGACAACAAAGAAACATTTTCGAATAAACTTGAAAGTATAATCCAATGAAAATCGGAATCACAAAATGTGAATCAAAGTTCGATAAGTATCTTAAATGGCTTGAGTATTTTGACATAAAATATATTGTTCTTGATTTTGAAAAGAATGAAGAAGATATGCTTAACCTTGATGACTGTAACGGTTTGGTTTTAACAGGAGGAGTAGATGTTTACCCCGAATTATATTGCGACTGGGACACCACAGAAACAAAGGGAACATACAAACCTGAGAGGGACGGATTCGAATTAAAGCTTTTAGAGAAATCCATTTCAAGAGAGCTTCCAATTCTTGGAATTTGCAGAGGTTTGCAGCTTGTAAACATATTTTTCAGGGGGAGCCTTATTTTCGATCTTGAAGAGATCCGGAAAGTAAATCACAGGAAAATTACAAGTACTGAAGACAGGTTACATAGTATTAACATCCCCAAAAATACTTTACTACACGATCTCATTGGTACGGATACTGCCATGGTTACAAGTTCTCATCACCAGGCAATTGACAGGGTGGGTGAAGGTTTGATAGTAAATGCAAAATCAGATGACGGCATCGTTGAGGGGATTGAATATGAAGATAAAGAAAACAAACCTTTCTTATTGGGTGTGCAATGGCATCCCGAGCGGTTCAAAGATTTTAACGAGCCTGCATCAAAAAACATTTTGAATAAATTTATTTTGCAGTGCGAACTTGTTTAAACCTATGAAATTATATCTAATTCTTATTTTTTTTATTTGCCTGACTTTATATTCCTGTACTGCCTCTAATACAACTTCCACTCCGGAGATATCTTTCGAAGTCCTGAAATCAAGAGTAAATGAAAATGCTGCTAAATTAAAATCACTGGATGCAGACGGAGAGATTTCAATTGACTCCCCGAATCTCAGCAATACCGGCACTATCACTGTCAGTATTAATAAACCGGACAGCATTTTTACCAAGCTCGAAGGTCCATTCGGAATCGACATTGCAAATCTTTTGATCACCAGGTCTAATTTTACATACTATAATGTAATGGAAAACAAAGTCATACGAGGACCTTCCACTCCACACTATTTAAGCATCATCATGAAAATTAAAGTGGACTTCGATGACATCATAAATGCTTTCTCGGGAAAATTCACATTCGGAAACGAGACCTATGATGACATTAAAATAGGCACTGAAGAAAATAATTATATTGTGAGCTTAAAAAAATCCGGTGAGATAAAAAAATTCTGGATAAACTCTGATGATTATTATGTAAGTAAGCTTGGAACATATGATGCAACGGGAAACACAAAGCTGGAAATCTTATATGAAAACTTTTATCAAAAGGATGGAATCAGTTTCCCTAAAAAAATAACAATAACCCGCCCCGGAGAAAAACAAAATATCTGGCTCAATTACTCGAAAGAAGAATTTAATAACAACATACTTTCTTATAAATTAAAAATTCCAAAGAGTGCCAAACAAATAAACTGGAATGATAATTAATTTAAAAAAATATGAAGTTTCAATAATCCTAACTTTATTTAACAGCATTAACTTTTTCCAGAGAGCTCTTAACTCAGTTATAAATCAATCATTCTTCAATTGGGAATTGATAATAGTTGATGACGGAAGCGTCGATTCGATTGAACAGGAATTATTTCCGTTTTTAAAGTCGAATGGAAATTTCAAATATGTCAGACACTCCAACAGGAAACACCCTCTGTCTCTGAATACGGGACTTCAACTTTCTTCCGGGAAATATATAACCTTCCTGGATTCAGATGATGAATACGGTACCAATCACATTGAAGAAAGGGTAAATTATTTTAAGAAAAATAACGATGTCGATTTGATCTACTCTCCAGCCACAATTATTGGTGATGAAAAAGATTTTTTCGTGCCTGATGCCAGAGATACATCAAGCCTTATTCACATTAATGAATGTATTATCGGAGGAACACTTTTTGGTAAAAGAGAGGTATTTGAAAGCCTGGAAGGTTTTAAAAATATTTATTCCCATGATTCGGAATTTTACGAAAGAGCAATGCTTAGATTTAAAGTACTACGTTATGATTCGTCAAGTTATATATACCACCGGAGTAACCCTGATAGTGTTACAAATAAATTAATGAAGCTTCATGACAGAGGATGAACCGGTAATGATGAAATGCATACAGCTGGCTGCAAAAGGTCGGGGCTTCGTTTCGCCAAACCCACTTGTTGGATGCATTATACTTAAAGAAGGCAATATTATTGGGAAAGGATATCATAAGAAATATGGTGAAGCGCATGCCGAGGTCAACGCAGTTAATGATGCAAAAAAGAACGGCTACGACTTGAAAGGATCAGAAGTATATGTAAACCTTGAGCCCTGCTCACACCTTGCAAAGACACCTCCATGTGCCGACTTACTGATCAAAGAAAATGTAAAAAAAGTGATTATAGGGATAAAAGATCCTTATGAGAAGGTAAACGGAAAAGGCATAAAGAAATTAAAGAATGCCGGGATAGATGTAAAGGTTGGGATCCTTGAGAAAGATTGTAAAGAACTTAACAAATTTTTTATAAAGTTCGTAAAAGCCAAGCAGCCTTATGTAACCCTTAAGATTGCCCAGAGTATTGATGGAAAGATCGCCTTAAATAATTTTAATTCGCGATGGATTACATCTGACGCCTCCAGGAAATACGTTCACCAGCTAAGAAGTGAATATGATGTTGTTTTGATCGGAAAGAATACGGCAATATACGATAATCCTTCTTTAACAGTCCGGGATGTCAGAGGCAGAACACCATACAGAATTGTTATCGATAAAGACTCTACTCTTCCTGAAAATCTGAAGCTGTTCACAGACGATGAAAAGAATAAAACTTTTGTCCTGACTGGAATTTCCAAAAAATCAGTTACTAAAATTTATAATGAAAATATTATCCGGGTAAAAGAAAAAGACCAAAAACTGGTACTGAAAGATATCCTTAAGAAATTTTATGCCATGAATATTTCAAGTGTCCTTGTGGAAGGCGGGGCAAATCTGTATTCACAATTTGCCAAAACGGAATTATTTGATGACATCTATCTCTTCATTGCTCCGAAAATTATCGGAAGAGGCATATCTTCTTTTAATGATTATGAAATTACCAGGCTTAGCGAAGCAAAGAACCTCACTCTGCAATACACCAAAACCTTTGATAAAGATCTGTTAATATATTACAAAAAATGTTCACGGGTATAATTCATTGCACAGGGGAAATTATAAACAAAATTCCAGTCGGCGATAGCTTAAAATTCTTAGTTAAGCCCTCTTCGGAATCCTTTTCGGATGATGTCAGAATTGGAGACAGTATTTCTGTTAACGGTGCTTGTATGACTGTTGAAAAGAAATATAATTATTCATTTGAATTTACAACCATAAATGAGTCACTAAAAAAAACCAACTTAAAGTATCTGGAAGCAGGGAGCGTAATTAATCTTGAGAAGGCAATGACATTAAATTCAAAGCTCGATGGACATATTGTACAGGGCCATGTAGACGTAACGGGAATTATTGAGAAAATAAAAGCAAAAAAGAACAGTCATGAATTTTTTATTAGTTTCCCTGCAAAGTACAAGTACAATGTAATTTATGTAGGATCAATAGCTGTAAATGGAGTCAGTCTTACAATCGCAAAAATACTTAAATCAAAAAGTAAATCTATGCAAATAAAGCTTGCTATTATTCCGCATACATACAATGTTACAAATTTTAACAGACTTAATAAGGGAGACATAGTGAATATTGAGTTCGACATGATAGGGAAATACGTAAAACAAATTATTTCAACAAAATAAATTATCTTAAAATGGCTTTTGAATCGGATAAAACAATGTTTGAGATTTACCGGGAGAAAGAGTTTAATAAAAAATTCCGGGTGATCTATTATACTGAACTTACTGAACATAATAAAGAAAGCGAGATAAACCGGGCACTCAACGGAGAAACTATTTTTGATGGTTTTATTACGGATAACTCAAAGGAGAAGGGCAAAAATATCATAAGGGAATTGCTTCGTGAAATGAATTCAACTGATACTGCTCTTAATAAGGAAGAGATAAGCACAAGGTTAGATGGTTGTCTTGCTTAAGATTTTAACAGATTCAATAATTTCCTCCTCCTTGATATTTTCCATGCAAACAAAGGTACCGATCGGACATTTATTGCCGCCGTGAATGCTGCATGGACGGCAGTTTAACCCGTTTGTCTGAAATATGATATCTCTCTTTCCATACGGATAAAAGCCAAATTCAGGGATTGTAGCTCCGAATACTGCAATAACATTAGTTTCAACTGCATTCGCAACGTGCAAGGGAGCTGAGTCGTTTGTTATAAGCAGAGAAGAGCGCTTTATTAATTCTGCTGAATCCAGAATGTTAAACCTGCCGGCAGTATCAATAATACTCTTATTTCTTGAGTTGCCCAATATAAATTCAGTAACGGGTTTATCTTCTATTCCTCCTATAAGAATAATCTTACATTTAAATGATTCAAGTAAATCGCATAACTTTACAAACTTTTCGCGCGGAAATCTTTTTGTAAACCAGACAGAACCGGGAGCAATTGAAATTATATTATCTTCCGGGCTTATATTGTTCGATTCAAGAAATTGATCTACTTTTTTTCGTTCCTGTTCAGCCTGAAATAATTCCGGTCTGATTATTTTATCTTCTCTAATTCCTAACGGCTCAAGAAGCTTTAGATTTCTTTGTATCTCATGAATGCCATTTACATAAATCACTCTTTTAGAATATAAAAAGCTAAAAGAAGATTTGTCAAATGAAATAGTATCTTTTGCACCTGAGAAGTAACTAAGTATTGAAGTTCGGAATGATCTGTGAGGTGTAATTATTAAATCATATTTAAAAGTTCTTAGCCGTCGAATTAAACTTATTAAATATTTAACCCCGGTTTGTCTCTTATCGTAAACAATTAATTCATTTACATAAGGGTTATTTTTTAATAATGATGAAGTCCGGGGGATACACAGAAAATCAATTTTCGATTCGGGGTATTTATTTTTTAAAACCTGTAAGACTGGCAGAGTTAATATTACATCACCAAGAAATGCGGTCTGAATAATTAAAATTTTTTCGAAGGTCAATTCCTGCTGTGTTTAAATCTTTTATGAAACCACAACCATTGTTCAGGGTTCTCTCTTATAAAATTTTCCAGCTTTGTCTGCATTCTCTGAGTCAGCTCAATTATATTTTTTTCAGAACTGTCCCTGAGATCAGCATAGGCAATATTTTCAAAGTTAACTGTATAGGTGTAGTCTTCTTCCCTTTTTGAATATCCCATAACCAGTTCTGGTCTTTGAATAAGCGCAATCTTAGCCGGCCCTGAAAAAGAAGGTACTGATTTTCCAAAAAAATTAATGTAAGCAGAATATTCAGAATGGGCAGACTGGTCGATCAGAAAACAAACCGATTCCCTGGATTTAAGCTTTCTGAAAATGCTTTTGACAGTCAGGCCTATTTCAATTATGTGATTTCCATTTTTTTCCCTGTACTCCTTAATTTTCCTGTTCAAGACTTTATTAGCCTGTATTTTAGCTACTATATTCAATCGCTCATTAAATATGCCAGAAAAAGAATATGCATTTAATTCCCAATTTGAAAAATGACCGATTACAAAGAAAACGCCGGTATTCTTTTCTTTGCTTTCTTTAAACACATCATAGTTTTCAAATTGAATAATTCACATCAGTGAATTTCTGTTTAGTTTTGGGAAATATAAAAACTCAAATATATTGATGCAGAGATTTATATAGCCTTTCTTTATAACGTTTTTTTTCCACTGAAGACTCTTTTCAGGAAAGCAAATATCTAAATTATGATGAGCGACATTCTTTCTGATAGGAAGGAGATAAAAAAAAATAACCCTGCTAATTTTCCTATTCTCTGAATAAATTTCAATGGAACCAGGGGAATTATGAAACCGAGGATTGAAAATAATAGTAAGCTTGCTTTATCTTTCAAAATTGTATTTGTCAGGTTATACCACCGGTTCGCCAAAAAGAGTGGCAGAGTTAGCCTTATTTATTTTTACATTTACCAGGTCACCTATCTTTAAATTTGTTTGCCTGATTAGTTGTCCCTCTTCATTGACATACTCTGTTTCTTTTGGAACTATCACTGATTTATTGCAATCGGTCCTTGCCATGAAGTAATCATCGGACTTTCTGCTTAATGATTCAATTAAAACCTCTTTTATTTTGCCGATTAACTTTTTATTTATTTGTACTGAGATACTTCTCTGCAAGGTAATTATTTCATCAAGACGCCTTTTCTTAGTTTCCTCATCAAGATCATTCTCCAAATTATATGCCTTTGTATTTTCCCTCGGTGAATATAAAAATGTATATGCACCGTCATATCTTACTTCTTCAATTACATCCATAGTCATTCTGTGATCTTCTTCGGTTTCCCCCGGAAAACAAGAAATTATATCTGTTGAAAGACCTACATCAGGCATCATCTCCCGGGATTTTTTCATCACTTCAAGATATTGATCTACAGAATAAAGGCGGTTCATGGCCTTAAGAATTTTTCCAGAGCCGGATTGCAAAGGAAGATGAATGTAGTTGCAGATGTTTTTGTATTCTGCCATCGTCTCGAGAAGCTTTATAGATAAATCGTACGGGTGGGAGGTTGTATAGCGAATACGCATTCCGGGAACAGCTTCAGCAACAGACTTTAATAAATCAGAAAAATCTTTACCTTCGTTTTGAAAAGAATTTACGTTTTGTCCCAGAAGCCATATATCTCTTACACCTTCATCAAATAACCTCACAGCTTCATCTACTATATTGCCAGTGTTTCTACTGCGCTCTCTGCCCCTTGTAAATGGAACCACACAAAATGAACAGAATTTATCACAGCCGCGCATTATCGTTATCCATGCAGTAATGCCTTTACGTCTTAAGGGTGTAATATCGTCATAAGTCTCGATCCTGGAAAGCTTAACTGCTATTCCTTTATCTCCCGTTTCAATGACGTTGTCAATTAACTGCGGAACTTTTCGATATTCGTCAGGACCTACTATTACATCAACAATTTTTCTTTTCTCAAGCAGATCTTTTCTTAGCCTTTCCGCCATGCAACCGAGTATCCCAATAATTAAATGGGGATTACTTCTTTTATATTTTTTAAGATCATCAAGTCTTTTATAAACTTTATGTTCCGCGTTTTCTCTTATGCTGCAGGTATTTATTAAGATTACGTCAGAATCATTTATGTCTGCAGTTTCATTGTAACCGTAGTCACTCAATACGCTGAGAACGATTTCAGTGTCAGAGTAATTCATCTGGCAGCCATAGGTTTCGATGTAAACTTTTTTGTCATTGGAATTATTGTTAAAACTTTTCTTAATTCCAGTTTGTGCAGTATTATTTAATATAAGGCTGGTAAGCTCCACTATTTAATTGTATATATTTTTAAATCTCTTAGCGTTAAATGAAAAATCTGGCCGGTGCAGACTGAAGATTGCAAAGTAACTCTTGAAAATAATTCAGTGTTTATTCCGGGAGAATTTGCCTCGATAGAAGATGTATTATTGATCTGTTCCCGATCGGATAAATTAATAATATTTACAATTTGTCCGCCATTGTAATAAAAAAAGCTTATACTTGAAAGATCTGCATCAGACATTCCTGACAATTTAAACTTTATTTTAGGAACATTTGTAAGATCAAAATTTCCTAAGCTCCTGGTTCTTACCTGAACAGCAGAACAATCTCCTCCGATATTTTCAATAATACCATCTAATTGAAATACAAGCGACTCTGTTTGTAACGGAGTATTAACCGAATTCTCTTTGCAGCTGCAAAGAATTGCAAAAAGAATTAGAAATACTGTATTATACTTTATAAGATTCATGTTTTTTATCTTTGAAAAGAAATTCCAGCGCTATTTCCGAAATTCCTTTAGAATCAAGCCTTAGATCGGCGTGGAGCTCTTCCGGCTTTCCGTGGTCTATAAATCTGTCGGGCACTCCATGAATCAGAATATCATTTTTAAAATTGTGTTGAACAGCGAACTCAGCTATAGCGCTGCCAAATCCACCAACTATCGTATTGTCTTCTACAGTAATAACTTTGTCAAACCTTGTAAACACGTCGAACAATAACTTTCTGTCAAGGGGTTTTACAAATCTTGCATTAATTACCTCGGCGGCAATTCCTTTTTCTTTAAGCAGCCCAGCAGCTTTCAAAGAATTATCAACCATGTTTCCAATGGCTATGATCGCTATATCTTTGCCTTCATTAACAACCTCACCGCTTCCGATTTCTATTTTTTCAAAATCACCTATCTCAACTCCGAGTGCATTACCCCTTGGATAACGAAGGGCAATAGGACCTCTTTTATACAGGGTTGCAGTGTAAAGCATATTCCGCAATTCATTTTCATCTTTTGGAGCCATAATCACCATTCCCGGAACAAGCCTCAAATAAGTAAGATCGAAAACTCCATGATGTGTAGGACCATCAGCCCCTACAAGACCTCCCCTATCGAGTACAAAAATCACCGGCAACTTTTGAATTGCAACATCATGTATTATCTGATCAAAAGCTCTTTGTAAGAAAGTTGAATAAATTGCTGCAACGGGAGTAAAACCTTCCGTTGCAAGTCCTGCACAAAAGGTAACAGCATGCTGTTCTGCGATTCCAACATCAAAGTATCGCTCCGGGATTTCATTTTGAATATAATTTAAACCTGTTCCATCCGGCATGGCAGCATTTACTGCAATAATTTTAGAATCTTTCTTTGCGAGATCAACCAATGCAGTACCAAAAATTTTAGTATAAGGCGAGATTGAGGATTTTTTATGTTCAACCCCGGTGGTTTTATCGAAAGGATTAAGTGCATGTATTTTTTGGGGATGATCCGTTGCATACGAAGGTCCCTTCCCTTTCTCCGTAATTATATGAAGCAGTAAAGGACCGGACATTTTATTAAGCTCTTCAAACATTTTTACCAGGTTAACAACGTTGTGTCCGTTTATTGGTCCAAAATATCTGAATCCCAAAGCTTCGAAAAGCATACCGGGAGTGATAACACCTTTAAGTCCGCCTTCTACTTTAGAGGCTACTTTCCTTAATCTGTCGCTTGTCTTCTTATCC
>JBBSDT010000030.1:0-16160 GCA_038240405.1 Ignavibacteria bacterium | reverse complement strand
TCTGCATTTGGAAGAACTACATCAGGATATTTATTTATGTAATAAATGTTTTTGTGGACGGGATAAAAATGTAAATTTGTACCAATGTTCATTTTCCGCAGCTCATGCATCAAATTATCGCGGTCAATATCATCATCCAGCAATTTTATTGAATAAACATGATTTCCATACTTTCCCTTATCATTTGTAAATACAGGTCTTTGTATCCAATCCGTATTTTTTAATAGCTCATTGTAATATTCTACAAGTTCATTTCTTTTTCTTAAAAGTTCATCTTTTCTTCTTAATTGTGCAAGACCTAATGCAGCCTGAAGGTCAGTAAGGTTAAACTTATATCCCGGAACTATGCATTGAACATGCGGACTTGCATTTTCTGCCGAATATCTTTTCCAGGAATCTTTTGGCAACCCGTGATATGACCAGATTCTGCATTGTTCTGCAAGATCATCATCATTAGTTGTAATCATCCCCCCGTCGCCGGTTGTCAGATTTTTTGTAGCATAAAAACTAAAGCATGACATTTTACCAAATTGTCCGATTGGTTTATTTTCATAAGATGAAAATACAGCATGCGCTGCATCATAAATTACAGGGATATTATTTTGGAATGAAAACTTATCGAACCAGCTTATATTTACAGGCAATCCTGAGTAATGAACCGGAATTATAAGCTTTATTTTATCGCCATACTGAGATGTATAATTTTCAATGTCTTCAAGCCTGATGTTCAGAGTATCTATTTCGACATCACAGAAGAGGGGAGTTGCTCCGAGTTGTTCAACGATATTTGCTGTAGACTGCCATGTTATAGTCGGCACAATAACAAAATCCCCTTTTGTAATTCCTGTCACTTTTGCAGCAATAAATAATGCAGTAGTGCATGAGCTTGTTGCTATAGCATGCTTTACATTCTGATAATCTGCAAACTGTTTTTCAAATTCTTTAACTTTAGGTCCGGCACTTATCCATCCGGAATCAAGGGCTTTCATTACCTCACTTTTTTCTGTATCAGTTATGTCAGGTATTGCAAGAGACAAAAAGTTTTTTCTTATTATCATACTTAATGAATAGTTGTATAATCTTTCTAAAAATGTAATTGCAATATTTAAATTAATTTAAAAGTATTAATTGTTTCGGATGTTTTAGTTCTCTCAATGATGCATTAAAAATTATCGATTATCGGGCTTTGAAAAAATTCAAGTGGCCTGAATTTTGTTTTGTACACAAGAACTATAGTTTAAAGTGTTTGATGATAAAGTAATTAATTTGTTAAGCCAAGTATTCAGCTTCAGAATCTTTTTGGGAAAGTATCGGGTTTAGTGTTGGCCAGGAAATGTTCAGCTTTGGATCATCCCACTTTACAGAGATCTCATTTTCCGGATTATAATATTCGGACATTTTATAGTGAAAGATACAATTATCACTTAAAACCAAATGTGCATTAGCAAACCCGGGAGGGACCAAAACCTGATGACGGTTATCACTTGATAAGTCAAATGTCTGCCATTTAAGGTACTGTTCGGAATTTTTTCTCATATCGGCAACGGCGAAGTAAATTTTTCCATACATGCATTGGATCAGCTTCCATGTCTTAAAATCATAATGAAGCCCGCGTAAAACATTTTTGGCGGAAGTGGATATGTCGTCCCTGACAAATTTAATGACAATTTCGTTTCTCTCGTAATCGTCAATATTATATGTTTCAACATATGTTCCTCTATGGTCTTCGAAGATTGATGGTTTTATTAAAGCAACTTCTTTAAGCTCGGTTTTTGAAATTGTGATTGACATTTTTAATATCCTTTTTTCTGAACCATCTCACAATCTGCTTTTACCATTATTTTGATAAGTTCATTAAAAGTTACCTTTGGCTCCCATCCTAAGATTTTCTTTGCTTTACTTGCGTCTCCGATTAATAACTCTACTTCTGTTGGTCTGAAATAGTTTTTATCAACTTCCACCAATACGTCTCCAGTCTTTTCATCCTTGCCTACTTCATCTTCATCTTTTCCTTCCCATTGTATATTTACCCCGGTTTCCTTAAAGGTTAGTTCAATGAATTCTCTCACTGAATGCGTTTCACCGGTTGCTAAAATGAAATCATCAGGTTCGTCTTGCTGAAGCATTCTCCACATGCCTTCGCAAAACTCGGGAGCATATCCCCAGTCACGTTTGGAATCAAGATTTCCTACTGAGAATGACTTCTGTAATCCGTATTTGATCCTTGATACCGCCCTGGTTATCTTACGTGTAACAAATGTTTCCCCTCTTCTTGGGGATTCATGATTAAATAAAATGCCATTACAGGCAAAAATATTATAAGCTTCCCTGTAATTTACAACTATCCAATAGCCATATATTTTTGCAACTCCATAAGGACTTCTCGGATAGAATGGTGTTTTTTCTGTCTGGGGAACTTCCTGTACTTTTCCGTAAAGTTCGCTCGTAGATGCCTGGTAAAATTTTACTTTTCTTAAACCTGTTTCCCTGATAGCATCTAAAAACCTTAAGGTTCCCAGAGCATCAACCTGCGCCGTGTAGTCAGGTACTTCGAATGAAACCTTAACATGGCTTTGAGCAGCTAAATTATAAATTTCATCTGGTTCTATTTTTTCCAATAACCTGTTTAAGCTGCTGGTATCAACGAGATCTCCAAAATGTAAGAATAATTTATTATCTAATAATTTTTCATTTGCATATAAATGATCTATTCTTTTTGTGTTAAAAGAACTGCTTCTTCTGATTATTCCGTGAACTTCATATCCCTTATCAAGTAATAATTCTGTAAGATAGCTTCCATCCTGTCCGGTAATTCCTGATATTAGAACTTTTTTCATTAAAGTAGGATTATAAAAGTTGAAATTATTTTTCTGTAAACCTTTTAATTGTTGAAACAATATATTCTATCTGTTCTTTTGTAAGCTCAGGATATATAGGTAGAGCGATTGAATCTTTAGCGCAATTTTCGGAAACCGGGAAGTCTCCTTCTTTATATCCCAGATATGTAAAACACTCCTGCAAATGAAATGGCACGGGATAATAAATTTCAGTTCCGATTTCCTTTTGAGATAAGTACTTTCTCATTTCATCCCGGTTCTCAACCCTTATTACATATTGATTATAAATGTGATAATACTTTAAATTGTTTTTTTTATAAACCGGCTCGGGCAGCAAAACTTTATTATTATCATCATATTTCAGTCTGCCTTCAGATTGTGCTAAATTGTACTTCTTAAAAAATTCAGTATAAAGCTCAGCGTTTTTCTGCCTTCCTGCTGTCCAGGAATCAAGGCGTGGCAGCTTAACATTCAATACTGCTGCCTGTATTGCATCTATCCTGAAGTTTCCTCCTATTATCTTATGGTGATATTTCGGCTTGCCTCCGTGGACTCTCAGTATCTTCAGTTTTGCAGCAAGCTCCTCATCATTTGTGGTTACCAGACCGCCATCTCCAAAACATCCCAGGTTCTTACTTGGATAAAAAGAGAAGCATCCTATGTGGCCAATATTACCAACCTTCCTTCCATCCTTGTATTGGGTTCCAATTGCTTGTGCAGCATCTTCTATTACTTTTAAGTTATATTCCTCTGCAATTTTCATTATCAAGTCCATCTCTGCGCTTTGACCATACAAATGAACAGGAACAATGGCCTTTGTCTTATCAGTAATTAATGTTTTTAATTTTGCAGGATCCAGGTTAAATGTAACAGGATCGCTGTCAATAAACACCGGTTTGGCATTAAGCCTGCTTACCACTCCGGCTGTTGCAAAAAAAGAATATGTTGGTATGATAACTTCATCGCCGGGTTTCAAATCAATAGCCATTAATGCTACAAGAAGAGCATCAGTTCCGGAAGAAACTCCTATTGCAAATTTACAATCTAAATATTTACAAAGATTTTTTTCAAGTAATTCTACCTCCGATCCTAAAATCAGATTTTGAGATTCAGCTGTGCGTATTAATGCTTCATCCACATCTTCTTTGATAGTTTTGTACTGTGCTTTGAGATCCAGTAATGGGACTTTCATTTATTAATACCTTATTGAGACGTTTTATTTTTGAATATTAGTGATTATTTTAATTAGTCCAATCCATTGATAAGTTTTCTTCCGATGCTGCTGTAATAAAATCCGAGATTTTCCATTTGTTTTAAATCATACAAGTTTCTACCATCAAAAATAACCTTTGATTTCATGTTCTTGCCGATTTTATCAAAGTCAGGTGTACGGAATACAGACCATTCTGTAGCTATTACCAGCGCATCAGCGTCTTTCAAAGCCAGATAATGATCTTCTACATATTCAATTTTATTTCCTAATAATTTCTTTACGTTTACCATCGCTTCAGGATCATAAACTGAGATGGAAACTCCTTCTTCAAGGAGTTTATTAATTATATAGATTGATGGAGCTTCTCTGATATCATCGGTGTCCGGTTTAAATGCCAGTCCCCAGATTGCGATTTTTTTGTCCCTGAGGTTATTGTTAAAAAACTTTTTTAATTTAGGAACAATAATTGTTTTTTGGATTTCGTTTACACGCATTACCGATTCAAGTATATCAAATTCATACCCGTATTGTTTTGAGGAATTGTGAAGAGCGCTTACGTCTTTCGGAAAACAGCTACCTCCGTATCCTATTCCCGGAAATAAGAATCTTTTACCTATTCTTGAATCATTACCCATTCCAATCCGGACTAAATCGACATCAGCTCCAATTCTTTCACATATATTCGCAATTTCATTCATGAAAGTGATTCGGGTGGCAAGATATGAGTTAGAAGCGTACTTGGTAAGTTCGGATGAGCGTTCATCCATGAAAATAATAGGATTGCCCTGTCTTACAAATGGAGCAAATAAAACTTCCATTAATTTCCTTGCTTTATCGGATCCTGTTCCGATTACTATCCTGTCTGGTTTCATAAAATCATCCACCGCTAAACCTTCTCTCAAAAATTCAGGATTTGAAACTACATCAAAATCAGTATTAGCATTCTTCAATATTGCTTCACTAACTTTCTCGGCTGTTCCAACCGGCACAGTGCTCTTATTGACTATAACTTTGTAATCTGTAATCAATTTTCCTAAATCATCAGCTACACCCAAAATATAGGATAGATCAGCCGATCCATCTTCTCCCGGAGGAGTCGGAAGTGCAAGAAATATTATATCGGAATTATCTGCAGCATATTTCAAATCAGTTGTAAATTTTAATCTTCCTTCATGAACATTTCTTTCAAAAATTGTATCGAGATCAGGTTCATAAATGGGCATGATATTATTATTAAGCTTTTCCACCTTTTCTTTATCTATATCTACACATATTACATTGTTACCAGTATCTGCCAAACATGTGCCTGTTACCAGACCTACATATCCGGTTCCTACAATTGCCACCTTCAATGAATATAATCCTTTCTTTTATTAAATATTAACTTCATTTACAAAACCATTTTCTATTTTATATTTTTTATGGGACTTTTCGCAATATGCAAATCCTTTATCGTCAAAGATCAGTTTCGTTCCGGCTTCACTAACCCAGCCGATTATTTTTCCGGGATTTCCGACAACGAGTGCATAGTCAGGTATATCTTTTGTGACCACGGTTCCCGCTCCGATTAGCGAATGTTTTCCGATGACAATTCCACACACTATCGTTGCGTTGGCGCCTATAGATGCTCCTTCCTTTACAAGTGTTGTTGAATAAAACTCCGCCCCTCTTTGAGGATATTTGCATTTGGGAAGAAGTATGTTTGTAAATACCATGGAAGGTCCGCAGAAAACGTAATCTTCAAGTGTCACACCCTCATAAACAGAAACATTATTTTGGATCTTGCAAAAATTTCCAATCGAGACATTATTAGCCACGTTAACATTCTGCCCCAGCGTACATTTTTTTCCAATTTTGGCCCCAGCTTGAATGTGAGAAAAATGCCATATGGAAGTTCCATTTCCTATATCAACATTTCCATCTATAATAGCTGTGGGGTGAACTTTGTAATCTACCATTATTTTTTTATACTCTGACTAATTCGTTTTGTGCTCTTTCTAAAGTTTCTAAAACTTCAATAGCATTCTTTCCGTCTGAACGGGGAGTTTCATGATTTAATATGCAATCTATAAAATGCTGCTGTTCTATTTCAAGTGGAGATGTCTTATCAAACTCTATACTCTCAAATTCAGAATCCCTTTTAACCGGATTTCCGTTTATTATTTCAAATCCCTTTCTGTAAAGCTTTAGCTTATTTTCTTTTAAAGTGTCCTCAAAGACCATCATGGATTTGTCGCCGATAACCACCAATCGTTGTTCTTTAAATGGATGAAGCCAGCTAACATAAATGTGTGCATGAATATTATTATTAAATCTCAAGTAAGTCAGAGTTGTATCCTGAATATTTTTCTGAACGAAAATTGCACCTTGAGCTTTGACTTCAGTCGGTACTTCTCCAATAATAAATTGAATAACTGAGATATCATGTGGTGCAAAGCTCCATAAGATATTTTCTTCTTTCCGGATAGTCCCCAGATTAAGCCTGTTACTATAAATATACTGGAGTTTGCCTAACCGGCCATCTTCGAGATATTCCTTAATTTTCAATATAGCAGGATGGAATAACAATAAATGGCCTACCATCAGAATTAAATTTCTATCTCCAGCCAGGTCATTTAAAATATGAGCTTCGTCGGAATTTAATGTCACAGGTTTTTCCACCAAAACATTTTTATTAGCAAGCAGAAGTTGTTTTGTTAAGTCATAGTGAGTTTCGGCAGGTGTGGATACTATTATAGCGTTTACACTTTCATCTTCTAGTATGTCTTTAATTTCAGTAGTAAATATTATTTTATCTGATATTTTTTTAATACTTTCTCTATTTTCAAGTATGCTATCACAGCAATATTTCAGGCTATTTGGGAATAATTTGTAAGCAGTTCTTACATGATTAATTCCCCAGTTACCGCAACCTACTACAGCAATCTTTATTTCTGACATTATGCCTTATATAACTTTTTGCCTTTAAAATTTTTAAAAGCATTTCTTGAATCAACAATGATTCGGGCATTGTCAAAAATTAATTTATAGTCATAATATGAATGATCTGTTGAAAGAAGTACGAGATCATACTCCCCAATATTTTTTGCGGTAAGCTTGACTGATTTTTTATTAAATTCATATTTTCTTAATTTGGGAATAGTGGTAACATATTCATCGCTGTAATCTACTGTTGCACCTTCATCCTGAAGAAGCTCAATTAATTTTAACGAAGGGGATTCCCGTAAATCATCTATATCTTTTTTATATGATAATCCCAGGAGTAATATTTTGGAGCCCTTCAAACATTTTTGATTTTCATTTAAAGCGTGATAAACTTTGTTTACAACATAATCAGGCATTGAGGTGTTTATTTGCCCTGCAAGTTCGATAAAGTTTGTAGATATCTCATATTCACGTGCTTTCCAGGTAAGGTAAAACGGGTCAATTGGTATGCAATGCCCACCTAACCCTGGTCCGGGATAAAAAGGTGTGTAGCCGAAAGGTTTGGTCGAAGCTGCTTCTATCACTTCCCACACATCTATGCCCATTTTATCAAAAACAATTTTCAACTCATTAACCAATGCAATATTAATAGCGCGGAAAATATTTTCAAGGAGTTTGGTCGATTCAGCAGTCTTTGTGGAAGAAACAGGAACAACTCTGACAATAACTTTTTCATAAATTAATTTACCAATTTCCAGACATTCTCTGGTAACTCCACCAATTACTTTCGGAATTGTGGCAGTAGAATATTTTTCATTATTCGGATCTTCACGTTCGGGTGAAAAGCATAAATAAAAATCTCTTCCCACCTTAAGCCCCTTTTCTTCAAAAACTTTTAAAAGTATTTCATCCGTAGTTCCGGGATATGTAGTACTTTCAAGAGAAATAAATTGTCCCTTTCTAAGATACTTCCCAATAGTTTCTGCAGTGTTGATTACATAACTCATATCGGGTTCGCGATTTACATTAAGTGGAGTCGGAACGCAAATAATTATTGCATCGACTTCCGGAAGTCTTTTGAAATCGGTTGTTGCGGTAAGAGTTTTACTTTCAACAGCGTTTTTTATTCTTGAGGAGGGGATGTGCTTTATATAAGAAGCCTTTTCTTTAAGAATTTTATTTATTTTAAAATCATCAAGATCAAAGCCAATAACTTTTATATTTTTATTTGCGAACTCCAATGCTAATGGGAGTCCTACATAACCTAATCCAATTATTCCTACCGAAAAATTATTTTCATTTACCCTATTTTTTAATGTCAAATAAATTCCTTTTTGTAAATTATTAATTTAGTTAGTACTAATAAAAATATTGTTGAAGTTTAAATCCGGATTATATCATGAAACTCATATAGAAGTAACTTCGGGTTTTTTGGGTCTATCATCGGGCTTTGAATAATAATAATAATAATTATAATAATACCCGTATGCGCTCTTAAAGCTAAAATTATTAAATACAACTCCTAAAAAATTGTGGTGATCAATATGCATTAGTTTTTCACAGGTTCTGAAAAAAGCATCTGCAGGTGTTTTGCCCGCTCTTAATACCAATATTGTACCATCCGCTATTCTGAATAGAATTTCAGCGTCGGTCACAGAAATAAAAGGAGGTGAATCAATGATAACGAAATCATAAATTGATTTCATTTTATCGATAAAAATTTTCATTTGTTTTGACCCTAGCAGTTCTGATGGATTCGGAGGAATAGTTCCGCTTGTTATAACTTCCAGGTTATTAACCTTTGTCTTGCGTGTTATTTCATCCAAAGAAGCATTCGCAAAAAGATAATCACTCAGACCGGGATATCTGTCTATTTCAAATACACTGTGTATTCTGGGCTTCCTCAGATCACAATCAAGCAATAAAACTTTTTTATCAAGCTGGGCAAGACTCCCAGCCAGGTTGATTGAAATTGTAGTCTTGCCTTCTGCAGGAACTGAACTGGTTAAAAGAATTGTCTTGAGAGGTGTTTCCTCAAGCTTTGCATATTGAACTCTCGTTCTTAAAGCCTTAAAAGCTTCAGAAGGAGGAGACTTTGGCTTTGTTGCTACTATAAATTCATTTTGGGGATTGTTACTTTTTAATTCGTCTATCGCCGGTATCCATGACAAAACGCTGATTCCCTTATTTTCAATTTCATCCGGACTTTTTATTGTATGGTCAAAATAATTTCTTGTAAACGCAAATCCCACACTTAATGCAAGACCAAGAAGAACTCCCATAAAAATTATAAGCATCCTGTTTGGTTTCGATGGCTTTGCTGCTAACACACTTGGTGCAATAAGCAAGACAGTTCCTAATTTTATTCTTTCATTGATTTTTGCTTCCTGATATTTCTCTTCCAGAATCAGGTATAATTTTTCGGTAGCCTTCCTGTTTCTTTCAAGTTTTGCGAACTGAATGCTCTGGGTGGGAAGTTTTGAGAATTGGTCTTCATACTTTGCGAGCATAGTTGAAAGAGTATTAACTTTGGCGCTATAGGATTCAACGCCGACATTTGCTTCCAGAAGCTTCTGCGCGATAATTCTTCTGTCCTCCGGAGTACTTGCATACAAGCTTGATCTTAATGTCTGGAATTTCTCTTCCAGAGTATTTTTCAGAGGATCTATCTTTTTATTATATTCGTCAAGTGTTTTCTGTTTTAATCTTTCGTCCTGTGGGATTGAAGCTTCAATATCTCTTTTAGATTCTAATTCTGCAATCTTTGACTGAATTTCTGTGATATAAAGCTCATCAACTTTTCCTTTCAAATAATCAACTAGTGTAGGGTCAACTTTTTCTAATTCTGAATTTAAACTGTTGTATTCCTTTTCTTTAGAACTGAGCTCGATATTTGCAGCGTTTTTTTCTGCTTCCAGTTGTGAAATATTTTCAACCAGATTTTTTACCTGCGCATCAAGGAGTATTAACCCTCCGTTCTTTTGATAATCTTCAAGGTCGCTTTCAGCTTTTGTCAACTCTTTAAATTTATTTTCTTTCTCCTCTTGCAAATACCGGGTTAGATTAGTGAGCTCTTCCCGTGAAAGATCCAAACTAAAATTTTGATAAACCTTGGAATAAAGATTTGCGATAAGCATTGCTTCATATTTGGCCGGGCTTTCAACGACTATATCAACTACATCCAATCCTCTCTTTTGGTCAATCTTTACAATGCTGGAGAGTATTTCGGCTAATGCCGACTCCGAAACCAAGCTGGATTGATCTTCTCCGTTATGATCAAAAATGTAATAAAATTTTTCATTTTCATGGGTAACCCGAAATGTATCCAGTAGATTTTGAGCTACACTCTCTCGTATTTTATAACTTTTTAATACTTCAATTTCATTTGATATATATCTGTCTGTTATAAAATCCTGAAATTCAGGAATCAGGCTTGAACTTAAAACACTACCCTGAGGACGGTTAATTTTTATTGTTGTAGTTGATTTGTAAATATCTTTGGCGTAAAACACATACACAGAAGTGATAACTATGCTTCCGAGCGTTATTAAAATAATAGGTAAGAGATTGGCTCTTAAAATGCCAAGATAATGTTTAAAATTATCTTTCGAATCAGTTTTTTCAGATGTGCCGTTTTTGGAAAGCGGATTGATGCCGTTTAGACTTGGTTTATTCACTATTACAAAAAAATTTTAAAAATAAATGCTGTAAAATTTTATGCGATTGTTTATCCTGGGAATTAATCCGGATTTAATTAAATCTGGAGAATTTTAAAAAGGAAAAAACTAAATAATTTAATACAATTATTTAGTTTAAATGAAAAAAATAAACTTTTCGTTACTAAAGATATAACCTTTTAATCATTATTTCAACTTAATAAATCTTGTATATCACAAATTTTCTTAACAGAAATCTTAAAAGTACTTTAGAAATGACTATCTGTAAGAAGATTGATGCAAGTTCTTCGGGGAAGCATATCCTACTTAGTATTGGGGAAAAAACTTTTGTTTTCAATATACCATTTCCGCATTCAGACAAATTACTTTGATATTGGTGGAAACCAAAAATAATCTTAGGAACACCAAAAATAATATCGGGGTTACCGAAAATAATATCAGGAAGATCAATAATAATCTCTGGAAGACCAAAATAAGTAACATGGAAACCAAAAATAATATTGGGGACACCAAAAAAATTTTCAGGGTTCCCTTTTTACATTTCCGGATATATTTTTTTTCTCACAGGGATTTCCCCGAAAAGATCAGGGATCTCCCTGAAATAGTCAGGTTTTTCCCTGTGAACCTCAGGGGATTCCCTGTGAACATGAGAGGTTTCCCTGTGAGATACAGGGGTTTCCCTACACTTTTCAGAGGTTTCCCTGTGAGATACAGGGGTTTCCCTACACTTTTCAGAGGTTTCCCTGTGAAGTACAGGGATTCTCCTGGGAAGTACAGGGATTTCCCTGCAGAGTACAGTGGTTTCCCTGTGAATTCTAGGGTTATCCCTGTAAAGTACAGTGGTTTCCCTGCGCTTTTCAGGGGTTTCCCTGTGAGAAAAAATAGTTTCATTCTGAAAATATAAAGTTATAAATTTGCTAAAAAACGTATTTTACCAATGGAGCTAAGTTTCCTGCCATGTTTTTTCGTATTTGCAAGGTATCGGATATTGTAAAATAACGCTGCTTGAAAATAAATTAATTGGAATGAATATGAAAACTTTTCAACGATAACTACCAATTAAGTCTTTAATTTAAGCATATTTTTCTTTATATTAGATGATTATCCAATAACCAAATCTCTGATAGAGCAGTATTTGAATTTCAAGCTTTTCAATATATTCACCTCAACCATACTTTTTATACCAATAATTTTAATGTCCCAAATCGATAAGCAAAAGGTAGGAAATGACTTGTTAAATAGTCAACAGGGAGGATACTATAATTATGGAGATAAAGATAAGGTGAATATTGAAGTAAATATTTGGGGTTTTGTGAAGTTTCCAGGTAAATATTTGATACCAAACGGATCAACTGTCTTGGATCTGGTATCCTATAGCGGAGGACCTCTTACTGAAGCAAATCTGGAAGATATAAGGCTTTACAGGCCTCGAAATGATAGTTTGAATAAGAAGGACGAATTGATGAGTTTAAACTATAATAATTTATTGTGGGAAAGTCCTTTTGGAAACCTTTCTAATTTTCAAAGTAAGAAAAATAATATACTCCTCCCCGGTGATGTATTAATATTTACAGGTGAGCCGAGATATTTTGCCAGGGATAATGTTAATTTTATTCTAAGCATATCCGGGGTTCTCATTTCGCTTGGGATATTAGTGGTTTCAATAGTAAGAAAGAATTGATGTACAGGATTTAATAATTTATTATTGCTTGATTGGGACAGAAGAAATGGTATGTTTTACAAACTAAACCCCGAAATGAAAAGTTAGTTTTGCTTCAAATTGAACAAAAAGGTATTGAAGCTTTTACACCTTTTGTAGAGAAAATAAGGATTTGGTCGGATAGAAAGAAAAAAATTCAAGTTCCTTTATTTTCAGGATATGTTTTTATTCATGGTGATGAAAAGGAAAGAATTTATGCTATAAATAGTACTGTTGGAGCCTTAAAATATTTATATTTTGAAAAACGTCCGGCTGTGGTCTCCGCTAAAGAAATTACACTAATAAAACAGGCGCTCTTAGAACCCGAAAAGATTAGTATTGAAGAGAAGAAAATCAAAAAGGGTGATGAAATAATTGTATCTCGAGGAATATTCAAAGGCATGAAAGGGTTTGTAAATGATTTTAGAGGGAACTATAAGCTGACCGTCAATTTGGAAGAATTATCATATTCATTCAGCATAATTTTAAACTCTAATGAAGTTACCTTGCTTAAAAAGATTGATTCTTAGCAAGTATAATATCGATTTGAGTATTTGAAAATTTCTATCATAAGATTAAAGTATTAATATTTATCTAAGATTAGTAAACTTAGTGACTTAAAATTTTAAGAAAATGTAAGTCAATTAGCGGAGCTTTAATCATTACATATTTACAATCAATATCCAATTCATCTTCCAAATCTCTAACTTCAAATGTCAAAATTAAAATTTTTAGTTACCGGCGGTGCCGGGTTTATAGGAGCTAATTTAGCGTATGAATTAGTCAGGCGGGGCAATCAGGTAAAAGTTCTGGATAATTTTTCTTCTGGCAAACGGGAAAATTTAAAAGAAATAGAAAACGATATCGAGTTAATTGAAGGAGACATCAGGAGCTACCATATCGTGCAGGATGCTGTAAAAGGCACCGATGTTGTTCTTCACCAGGCAGCGCTGCCTTCAGTACCCAGGTCGATTAAGGACCCGATAACTACTAATGATGTGAACATAAGCGGGACATTAAATATTCTTGAGGCTTCTGTATCGGCAAAAGTCAGAAGAGTAGTTTATGCCTCATCTTCTTCTATTTATGGCGACAATCCTGACTTACCAAAGCACGAGAATATGCCGACAAATCCTTTATCTCCTTATGCAGTTTCAAAGTTATCTGGGGAAAAATATTGTAATGTATTTTCCAGAATTTACGGGCTTGAAACCCTTTCTTTAAGATATTTTAACGTCTTTGGACCAATGCAGGACCCTTCGTCTCAGTATTCAGCTGTGATTCCAAAGTTTATACTGGCTATATTAAATGATGAGCAGCCAATTATTTACGGAGACGGTGAGCAATCGAGAGACTTTACCTATATTTCAAATGTTGTTGAGGCAAATATTCTTGCAGCAACTTCAGATTGTGAGTCTGGTATTTCCATGAATTGTGCATTCAGTGGAAGGGTAACGTTGAACGAATTGGTTAAATGTATAAATGAAATTCTGGATAAGAATATAAAGCCGAAATATGAAGATCCCCGTCAGGGGGATATTAAACATTCATTTGCAGATATTACATTAGCCAAAAACAAAATTAATTTTAACCCTTCGGTAGATTTTATGCCAGGCCTTCGGCTTACTATTGAAAGTTTCACTAAAATGAAAAATTAAATTTATATATAATCAATTTCACAACCAAATTAAATTATTTTGACTAAGAAATTGTTAATAAATTTCTTATATTTTAAAAAATGTCTTTACCCAGGAATTTATTACTAAACTAAATATACAAAAAAACTGGCTTATAAATTGAGTTCATTCCGTGTTTTACTTTTCTTTCTTTTGTTCTTTATAGTCTTCGGTAATACAGGTTACTCCCAAAATGACAGCAATAAAATACTAATTGGTCCGGAAGATCTTCAAAATGCAAAAGGAGGCCATTATTTTAATTTTGCTGACAAAAATAAAGTTAACATTGAAGTTACTATCTTAGGTACAGCGGCAGGAAGATATCTTATTCCTCAGGGGACAACTTTATTTGAATTGCTTCTTATGGGCGGAGTAACAAATTCTTATCTCGTCGAGAAAATAAAACTTGTGAGATTCTCAAGCGAAACTCCTGCTTTAAGAGGAAGTGAAGTTTTAGAATACAGTTATATTGATTTATATGGAGATAATAAGGATATTCTCAAATCTCAAAAAAATCCTGTATTAAGACCTGGCGATATGATAATACTTCCGGAGACAAAAGCAGCAAATGAGACTCTGTTCTATCTTATAACACAAACTATCTCGTTTGTAGGTACACTGGTTTCCTTTTATTATTTGATTGACAATATCATAAGAAGAAATAAATGATATTAAGCTTTTACAGATTTTTGGCGAACAACTTTCTACAAAGATTTAACCATACTTGTATTTATAAAAATTAAGTTCTAAAATGGCAAAAAATAATTCATATGATGAATTTGAAGATGTAGAATCACCCCAGGATAATGCTCCTTCAAAAGATGTTGTTAAGGAATACATTAATGTATTAAGGCAAAACTTAATACCAATTTTAATAATACTTTCCGTAAGTATCATTTACACACTCATATATGTAAATACTGCAAATAATATTTACCGTTCAACCACAAGTGTTAAGCTAGAAAGTCCCCAGGGTAATATACTTACGGCTAATTTTGGTTCAGACGCGGGACTTGTAACTAATGAGAAATATATATCAGTACAAATTGCAGTGATGAAGAGTTATGATATACGGGATAGAGTTGCAAAGGCTTTAATCGATTCCTTCAATTTTGGAAACAGAAAGTATAGTATTCTTCTTAACAATGCTCTTTTACCGGAAACGGTAGCTGTAGCGCAAGAAGTTTTAAGGAAGGATCTTTCAAATTTAGTCACAATAGGGACTGTAAAAGGACTGGATGCCATCAGTATAACAGCAGAAGGGCCTATTTTTGAAGAACTGCAATACATTACAAAAACTTATGCGGATATTTATTTAAAATATAATATTGATTTGAGCAGGCAGGATATTACTAATGTTAAGAAATTTATTATTGATGAAAAAGAAAAAAAATTTAAAGAACTAAATGACGCTGAAGCCTCAATTGAGAACTTTCAGAAAAAAACGGGCTATATGTCATTGTCTTCGCAGACAGGCGCTCTAGTTAACGAAATAACTCAATATGAAACTAATATTAAGACTAATCAGATTGAAGTGAAAATCATGGAAAGTAATCTGGCTTCCCTAAATGATGAATTTCAAAAAATGGATCCAAAGTTATCAGACTATATTCAGGCTCAAATAAATCAATCATATCTTTCTGCTATTCAATCCCAGGTGGCGAATTTGGAAGTACAAAGAGATATTGAACTGGCACCTATCAAAGATGAACAAGTAAAGGAAAAGACAAAAGAAAGTTACAACAGGAAACTGGAAAGTTTGCGGGGAAAGCTTGAAGAACAAATAGAAATTTTAAAGTCAGGCATTACCGCTAATACACCAACTGATAAAAGAAATCTGAGCGATCAAATCTTTAAAGATAAGCTTGCTATACAGGATTTGGGATTAAAAAATAAATCCTATCAGGATTTTATTGCAAAAGCCCAGGGTCAGTTGACGAATCTACCAGAACAAATGAGTGAACTGGTAAAGCTTGAACGGGACAGGAGTTCAGCTGAAAAATTATATACGACGTTAGAACAAAAATATCAGGAAGCCACTATTAATGAAAGAGCCCGGGTTGGAAATGCTTCTATCCTTGATGAGGGTCTTGATAATAACACTCCTGTAGCTCCGGACAGACCGAAAATAAT
>JBBSDT010000029.1:0-16619 GCA_038240405.1 Ignavibacteria bacterium | reverse complement strand
AGGAGAGATGTTCTGTAATATCTCTCGTAGAATACCTTTCGTTCCCCAATCTGACAGTCTTTTTGGACAGTCTGTGGGGCTTGGGAAAGAGAGAATAAAACCAGCACAGAATTAGACCTTCCCAAGCTGGGGCTTGGGAAGGAGAGATGTTCTGTAATATCTCTCGTAGAATACCTTTCGTTCCCCAATCTGACAGTCTTTTTGGACAGTCTGTGGGGCTTGGGAAAGAGAGATCAGTATCTAAATTCAGGCTGATTGGATCCCGGCCTAGAGATCGCCGGGATGACATTGAAGAGTTTATTCTAATGTAATATTAATTAAGCATTGAAATGATTATTTTAGATAAATGGATACGGAAAAGTTCTTAATAGGAAATGAATTTCAATCTTCAAATGATGTAATTGAAATCAAAAATCCTTATACTAATGAAATAGTAAAAAAAGTATACAAATCAGATAAGGATCAGATTGACAAATCACTCAATTATTTATCCGCGACATTTCTGAAATATAAAAATGCTACCACATATCTCCGCTCAGAACTTCTGGAAAAAATTTCAAAAAAAATTTCAGATAAAAAAGAAGAACTTGCGTACCTGATAACTCTTGAGACCGGCAAGCCCTTAAAGTTTTCTAAAATTGAATTGGAAAGAGCTGTGCTTACATTCAAGCTCGGAAGCGAAGAAGCTAAACGTATTGAAGGTGAATACTTAAACCTGGATCTGCTTAAAGGTTCAGAAAATGTTACAGGAATAATAAAAAGATTCCCTGTAGGAATAATCCTTGCAATAACTCCATGGAATTTCCCCATAAACCTTGTTGCTCATAAAGTTTCTCCTGCACTCGCATCAGGCAATGTTGTCCTTCTGAAACCTGCATCTGCATCCCTGACCTGCGGTATAGAGCTTGGTAAAATTATCAAAGAATCCTGTGAAGATCTGGGCCTGGATTATTGTCCTGTAAATGTTGTCACTGCCTCAGGAAAAGATATAGAACAATTTGTTTCCGATGACAGGATAAAATTAGTTAGCTTTACCGGCAGTTCATCAGTAGGGTGGAATTTAAAAAGAAAGATTAACAAGCAAAAAATTTCCCTGGAACTGGGAGGAAATGCAGGGGTAATTGTAGATGAATCAGGTGATATAAAAAAAGCAGTTGCAAAAATTATTGTAGGAGGGTTCGGACAGGCAGGGCAGAGTTGTATTTCCGTGCAGAGAGTATTTGTTCATGAAAAAAAATATGCCGAATTTGAAGAACTGATGAAGCAGGAGACAAAGAAAGTAAAAACAGGAAATCCTTTTGAGGAAGATACCGACGTTGCTTCCATGATAACCGAGTCTGACGCAAAAAAGGTTGAAGAGTGGATTAATGATGCTCTTAATGGGGGCGCAAAGATTTTGACGGGAGGCAAGAGGGATAAAGCTGTTTTGACTCCGACTATTTTGACTGACACAAAAAAAGAAATGAATGTAAATTCTAAAGAAGTTTTTGCTCCTTTAATAACTCTTACAAAATTTAAAGATTTTAAAAAAGCAGTTGAAGAAGTAAATGATTCGATGTATGGTTTGCAGGCAGGCGTCTTCACAGAAAACATTAACAATGCTTTTTACGCTTTTAATAATATTGAAGCCGGCGGAATTATAATAAATAACGTTTCGACATACAGAATGGACTCTATGCCTTACGGAGGTGTAAAAGATTCCGGTAATGCCAGGGAAGGGATTAAATATGCTATCGAAGAAATGACCGAAAGAAAGCTAATGGTTATATCATAGGTTAAAAAATTCAAGATCTGCATGGAAATAATAAACTACTTAATCAATTTTAAATTATAAATTTTAAATTAAAAAACCCTTGTATTGGTTTCATGTCTAAGGTTTGCAATATTAACTTTTGACACGAGACCTTTTTTCGAAAAATGAATACTCAAAATAAGATCGCCGTTTTAGGCGGCACAGGAATGTTAGGCAGCTCTATAGTGAGACAGCTTCATAAAAAAGGCTATGAAAACATAATAGCTCCATCACGCAAAGAGGGATTTGATCTCCTGAAAAAAGAAAGCATCGAAGAATTTTTGCAGGAAGAATTGCCGGACAAGCTATACATGGTGGCAGGACTGGTCGGAGGTATTCTGGCAAACAATACACGCCAGGCTGATTTTCTCTACAATAATGCCATGATGATCCTGAATGTAATAGAAGCCTTAAAAAATTATTCCTCTCAAACAAAATTATTATATACCGGCTCAACCTGCATTTATCCTAAAGAAAATCCTCAACCTATAAATGAAAACAGGTTTATGCAGGGGTCTCTTGAGGAAACAAACAAAGGCTATGCAGTAGCAAAAGGTATGGGTATAATCGCGTGTCAGCTTTACAGGAAACAATATGGAATTAATGCTATTGCGGCAATGCCGACAAACCTGTACGGACCCAACGATAATTACGACCTGCATGACAGTCATTTTATTGCTGCAATGATAAAGAAGTTTGTAGAATCTCAAAAGCACGGATCAGAGCTCGTCTTTTGGGGAAGCGGTAAGCCCCGCAGAGAAGCGCTTTATGTTGATGATTGCGCAGATGCATGTATTTACCTTATGGAAAATTATGACGAGCCTGAAATAGTAAATATAGGAACCGGGTTTGATCATTCGATAAAAGAATATATTGAAATTGCTGCAAAAGTCTTTGAATATGACGGTGAAATAAAGTGGGACAGTTCCAAACCGGACGGGATGTATGAGAAGAGAACCGATATATCTTATTTGAAAAGTATAATGCCCTCTTACAATCCACGGCCTTTTGAAGAAGGACTGAAAGAAGTTTTGAAAATTGATTTCGGCGTTGAAGTATAATTTCGCAGACACAATAACTTTAGTAAAAATTCTATTAACAATTTGACGGAAAATAAAGCACCTGCAAAATCTGATATAACAGAAAAAATAGTTTCTCTTTCCAAACGCAGAGGATTTGTTTTTCAATCATCTGAAATATACGGAGGACTTAACGGGTGCTATGATTACGGTCCTCTGGGTGTAGAGCTGCTGAAAAATATAAAAGATGCATGGTGGAAAGATATGACGTACCGAGTTAATATTGAAGGTATAGATGCCTCAATCCTTATGCACCCGCGCGTGTGGGAAGCTTCCGGACATGTAGAGCATTTTTCCGATCCAATGGTAGACTGCAGGGAATGTAAATCAAGATTTCGCGCTGACCAGCTGGATGAATCAGATTGTGGAAGCAAAGCATACAAAGGACGTAAAGCCGCAAAATGCATGGCTGAAGGAAAGTTCACTGAAGCAAGAAGCTTTAATTTAATGTTCAAAACTTTCATTGGTCCGCTTGAAGAATCATCCAGTGCAGTTTACTTAAGACCGGAGACTGCTCAGGGAATTTACGTTAACTTTAATAATGTAAAAGATTCTTCGAGGCAAAAGCTCCCATTTGGTATTGCACAAATAGGAAAAGCTTTTCGTAACGAAATTAATACTAAAAATTTCCTGTTCAGGACTCGGGAATTCGAACAAATGGAGATGCAGTTCTTTGTGGTACCAAAAGAAGATGATAAATGGTTTGAGTTCTGGAAGGAACAGAGATTAAATTGGTTTAAAAAATACGGAATAAAAGAAGATAACCTGAAACTTCACGTTCATGAGAAACTTGCTCACTATGCGAAATCAGCGGTTGATATTGAATACAAATTTCCGTTTGGCTGGGGAGAAATAGAAGGGATTCACAACAGAACCGATTTCGATCTAAAGCGTCACACTGAATTTTCAGGGAAAAAGTTGGAGTACTTTGATGATCAGACCAAAGAAAGATTTATTCCTTATGTAATCGAGACCTCAGCAGGAGCATCGCGTAGCTTCTTTGCATTCCTTTGCAATGCTTATGACGAAGAAGAAGTATCAAAAGAAAATTCTGATGGAACAACATCCACTGAAATAAGAACCGTTCTGCGCTTGCATCCGCAGCTTGCTCCTGTAAAAGCTGCCGTATTCCCGCTCGTTAACAGGGACGGGATGCAGGAGATAGCTCATAATATCGAAAACGGATTAAGAAAATATTTCAAAGTCTTTTACGACGACTCCGGTGCAGTTGGAAGAAGGTACAGAAGACAGGATGAATGCGGAACACCATTTTGCATCACGGTTGATTCAGGAACTATAGATGATAATACTATTACTGTAAGGGACAGGGATTCAATGCAGCAGGAAAGAATAAATAAAGACAAGGTTGTTGAATATATAAATTCCAGGCTGGTGTAATTCATGCTATATTTCCTGCAGTCGTAATATATAAATACCAAATTCGATCCCCAGGATTTTTCATAATCACAAAAATAATTCTTGAATCCAACTTTAGTAATAGGACTAATCGCTGCTACTCTTACGACTTTTTCCTTCCTTCCGCAATCAATCCGTGCGATTAAAACAAAACATACAAAAGATTTGTCGTTACCAATGCTTATCATGCTTACGATCGGAGTAGCAATATGGCTTATTTACGGTATTATAATAAAAGATATTCCTCTTGTATCTGCAAACGGAGTTTCATTGATATTTGTCACTGCTACCTTAATCATGAAATTGAAATATGGATAGTGGACGCAATTTTTCCGGTTAATCTCCTTCCCAAGCCCCAGCTTGGGAAGGGAAATAGAGTTATCAGAATTTGAACTTAAATGAGATCTAAATACAAAATTATAAATGAAGATTATCCTCACTTTATAACATCTACTATAGTCAAATGGATTGGCATTTTTACATCTGAAAAATTAATCTCCTTCCCAAGCCCCAGCTTGGGAAGGGAAATAGAGTTATCAGAATTTGAACTTAAATGAGATCTACATACAAAATTATAAATGAAGATTATCCTCAAGCGGATTTAATTCAACCCACAATACACTTGGAGCTCCTGCAGACGGAGACAGTGTGATAACTGTGGGCTCATGCAACTCCAATAAAAACAGATCATCTTTTTCATCCGTCGGATTAACAACGGACGGAAGAATTAAGCCGGATGTTGTTGCATTGGGAAGCGGGAATTTTGTTGCAGCTCCCGGAGCAGGAAACACTGGTTATACCACAGGGAGCGGGACTTCATTTTCTTGTCCTATGACTGCCGGAGTTTGTGCAGTAATTCTATCAGCCAATCATAATTTGACTCCGAGGCAGGTATGGCAATTATTGATACAAACAGCCGACAGCTCTTTTGCTCCAAACAGGTTAAGGGGCTGGGGGCTTATAAATTGCTGGGAAGCAGTAAAGCTTGCAATACCAAAGACACTTGATCTTAAATTATTAATACAAGGTTTTTATAAACCCGCTTCGGATTCAATGGTTGGTGACTCTATAAGAGTTTTTCTACGCAGTAATTCATCACCTTTTGCAATTGTAGATTCAGCAAAAAGGTATTTGAATTTTTCAGGAAATGCTTCATTCATTTTTTATAATGCTTCAAACGGAATCAATTATTATTTGCAGATTATACATCGCAATGCACTTGAAACATGGAGTAAAACCTCAAAAAGCTTTGTTTCAAATCATTTGTCATATGATTTTACAACAGATTCTGCAAAAGCCTTTGGAAACAATTTAATACTAAGCGGATCAAAATGGGTAATATATGAAGGGGATGTAAACCGGGACGGTATAGTTGACCTTTCTGATATTAATTTGGTTTATAATGATGCAATAAATTTCGCGTCCGGATACATTGGAACAGATCTTAATGGAGACAATTTTACTGATGAAAGTGATCTGCTGCTTGCCTATAACAATGCAATTAATATAGTTAGCCTCAAAAGGCCTTAGAATACAATCCGTACCGGCAATCTTTTACGGCTGCCGGTAGCTATTGCCGATACTGCCAGGTAGCTGGTTGCTCTGAAGAAAGAATTAGAAAGAATATGCTACTTAAATAAGTTTAGATTCTTTGAATTAAATTACTTAATTTTAGACAAATCAAAATATAATTTTATACTATAACTATTATCATTTTCATCCCATGAAAAACAAATTAAAGCTTTTTCCCAAAATATATAAAATTATTTTTACTCTTATATTATTCTGCATGTTAGGCAGCAATAATTTCAGCAGCCAGTATAAACTCAGCAAAAATGTAATGTCTGAACTGAATGTCCGTTCCAATGACGAAAAAATACTTGTATGGATTGAGTTTGTTGATAAAGGAACCAATGTCGATTTTGAACTCTCCCACCCGGAATTATATCTTACTCAACGGTCTATTGAACGGAGAATGAAGGTAAAACCGTTAAATCATCTTGTTGATTTCAGCGATATACCCCTTAGTCAGGATTATGTAACTCGGCTTCGGAATTCAGGCATAGAAATCAAAAATAAATCCAAGTGGTTTAACAGAATTTCATGCTTTGCTACAAAAGTTCAGCTTGAACAACTGGTTGACAACGATTTCATTAAAAAAGTAGATTTGGTTATGAAGATGAAGAAAAACCCTGATGATGTTGAATTAAATAATACTGAAGAAGTTAAAGATAATTCAGGCAGTCAGAATAATATTTTTTCTCTTAACTACGGAGCTTCATTTGAGCAAATGCAGCTCATCAATGTTCCGACCGCTCAAGACAGCGGTTACAAAGGACAAGGCGTTTTAATTGCATCATTTGATGCAGGGTTTGACAATCTCCAGCACCCGGTATTTGATTCAATAAAATCCAGAGGACTCAGAACTTATGACTTTGTAGATCACGATACAATAGTAGCAAATTATCCCGGACACATGGGAGAAGGCTCTCATGGCACAAAGACTTTATCGCTTGTAGGGGGTTTTAGCTCCGGAAATTTGATTTCACCTGCTTTCCGCTCAAATTTTATTCTTGCAAAGACTGAAAATACTGACAGTGAAACTCCTTTGGAAGAAGATAACTGGATTGCAGCTTCCGAATGGGCAGATAGCCTTGGAGCTGATATTATTACAAGTTCTCTCGGATACATCGCTATGGATGGCGGCTCTAAGCATTCTTATGACTGGACATGGATGAATGGTGACAGCTGCGAAATTACAATCGGAGCCGATCTCGCTGTAGATAAGGGAATTTTAGTATGCAATTCGGCAGGCAATGAAGGTTTTGATCCTGTTCATAATACACTCGGAGCTCCATCAGACGGAGATAGTGTAATATGTGTTGGTTCGTGTAATTTAAATAAGCAGCGTTCGGGATTTTCATCAGTAGGTCTGACGACCGATGGAAGAATAAAGCCTGATGTTGTAGCATTGGGAAGCGGGAATGTGGTTGCGGAATCCGGAGCAGGAAGCACCGGCTATACCAGCGGAAGCGGGACTTCATTTTCTTGTCCTATGACAGCGGGAGCTTGCGCAGTGATACTTTCGGCAAATCACAATCTGACTCCGCGGCAGGTATGGCAGGTGCTGAAACAAACCGCAGACAGCAGTTCAACTCCCAATAGATTAAGAGGCTGGGGACTTGTCAATTGCTGGGAAGCATTAAAGATTGGAAGAACGTTAACTACAATGATAAACAACAATAATTTAATCGCAGAAGGATATTCCTTAAGTCAAAATTATCCGAATCCTTTCAATCCTTCAACAGTTATTAATTACAGCATTTCTCTAAAAAATTATATAACAATAAAAGTTTATAATATTTCCGGTAAGGAAATTTCTACATTGATTAATCAGTATCAGAATCCGGGAAGTTATTCAGTGAAATTTGACGGAGCAAATTTATCCAGCGGGATTTATTTTTATACTCTTTCTATTGAAGGCAGTTTAATAACTACCAGAAAAATGCTCCTTGTAAAATAGTTTCCCGACTATTATGAAAATTCATAAACAGAATTTTAATTTAATATTTCTGAGTTTTTTACTTTATACCGCGTTCGTCTTTGGAGGATTCGGTAGCTCTATTTTTATAAATCAATCGCACATAGGGCAAAAACTTGCCGGAGTTTTAAAAAACGAGGACATCAATCGAAATAATCTGGTCTGGATATTTTTTAAAGATAAAGGCGTAAATTCCGATAATGAATTATCAAACCCAGGGAATTTCCTCACAGATAAATCCATTCAGAGAAGATTAAAGAGAGTCAAGAAGGCAAATATCTTTGATGAAAGGGACTTACCTCTAAGTGAAAATTATATACAGAAGATTTCAGAACTAGGATTAGTAATTAAGAATAAGTCAAAATGGCTGAATGCCGTATCATGCTATGCTGACAAAACACAGATTGAAAATATTTCAGATAAAGATTTTATAGACAAAATTGAATTGGTTGAAAAGTATAATTGGAAAAATGATTTTACAAATAATTTTTCAGATCATTTAAATAATTTAAAAGTTCAATCCGATAACCCTGTTTCAATTAATTATGGCCCTTCCTTAAATCAATCTACAATCATCAATGTACCGGCTGTTCATGATATGGGATATACCGGGCAAAACATACTTATTGCGTCTTTCGACGCCGGTTTTGACAATCTTCAGCATAATTGCTTTAATAAGATGAGATCTAAAGGCTTGCGGACATATGACTTTGTAAATGGTGATACAATAGTTGCAAATGCACCTGACCATTTGGGTGCCGGATTTCATGGAACTCTTACGTTATCATTAATTGCAGGTTATGATCCGGGATTTCTTGTATCTCCTGCATTTGAGTCTAAATATATTCTCGCCAAAACCGAGAATACTCAAAGCGAGACAACTTTAGAAGAAGATAACTGGGTAGCGGCAGCTGAATGGGCAGACAGCCTGGGAGCTGATATAATCACCAGTTCACTGGGATATTTGAATTTTGATCCGCCTGACACTTCACTGACATGGGAATCTATGGATGGTAATACCGCTTTAATCACACGTGCTGCTGATATAGCAGTCAGCAAAGGAATTATTGTTGTAATATCTTCAGGTAATGACGGATTTAATGCTGCCCATAATACATTGAATGCGCCTGCAGATGGAGACAGCGTTATCACAGTTGGCGCTGTAAATTCAAATGGCCTGAGGGCAGATTATTCTTCGGTGGGTCCGACATTTGATGGCCGAATAAAGCCTGACGTTATGGCATTAGGCACTTTCAATTATACTGCAAGGCCGGGTCCGGGAAATACAGGATATACTTCCTCTTCTTTCGGTACTTCCCTTGCATGTCCCATGGTTGCTGGCGTTTGTGCGTTGATTCTGTCCGCAAATCAGGATCTTTCGCCAATACAGGTAAGAGATATTTTAAGATCAACAGCAGACAGCAGTTCAGCTCCCAATGGATTGAGAGGCTGGGGAATAATCAATGCATTGGATGCAGTTAACATTGCGCTTGGTTCCAAAGTAAATTTAGCTTCAGATTATATCCTGTTTCAAAACTTTCCTAACCCGTTTAACCCTTCTACTACCTTCAGATTCGCTTTAAGAAAAGATGCTCAGATAAGCTTATTCATTTATGATATAAGAGGAAGAATAACTACAAAGATTCTTGATAATGTCCACTATTCAAAAGGCAACAGTACATTAAAATTTAATTTCAATAACCTGGGATTAAGCAGTGGTGTTTATTTTTATTCATTATTCGCCAACAATGAACTTGTAGATTCACGGAAAATGATTTTACTGTATTGAAGTCTTTTAATAACTAATAAATTTTTATGCCAAGAAAAATAAAATCCGGTTTGATTCAAATGAGTCTTCCTAAGACAGAAGGAGAGGGAACAATTCAGGAAATTGTTGAGGCTATGATATCCAAACACATACCTTATATTGAAGATGCCGGAAAGAAAGGAGTTCAAATATTGTGTCTTCAGGAAATATTTAATACTCCATACTTTTGCCCGGGACAGGACAGTATCTGGTATGCTTCTGCGGAATCAGTACCGGGTCCGACTATAGAAAGAATGCAGGAGTATTCTAAAAAATATAATATGGTTATGATTGTTCCTGTTTATGAAAAACAACAATCCGGCATTTTATATAATACGGCTGCTGTCATAGATGCGGATGGATCTTATCTTGGTAAATACCGCAAGAATCATATTCCTCACACATCAGGTTTCTGGGAAAAATATTTCTTTAAGCCGGGGAATCTTGGCTATCCTGTTTTTCAAACAAAGTACTGTAAGGTGGGAGTATATATTTGTTATGATCGTCATTTCCCTGAAGGTGCAAGAATACTTGGCTTAAATGGAGCTGAAATAGTCTACAATCCTTCTGCAACAGTAGCCGGCTTATCCCAATATTTGTGGAAGCTCGAACAGCCGGCACATGCAGCTGCAAATGGATATTTCATGGGATGTATTAACAGAGTTGGAGTTGAAAAGCCATGGAATCTTGGTAAGTTTTATGGTTCATCTTATTTTGTAGATCCAAGAGGCCAGATATTTTCCCAGGCCTCAGAAGACAAGGACGAATTGCTTGTTGCTGAATTCGATCTTGACATGATCGATGATGTCAGATCCACATGGCATTTTTTCCGCGATAGAAGGCCGGAAACATATGAGAAAATGACTGAATTGTAAAAGAGTATTGGGTAGTGAGTATTGGGTAGTGAGTATTGGGTATTGAGTAATGTGTAGTGAGTAGTTGAGTAGTTGGAGTAGTGAGTAGTGAGTAGTGAGTAGTTTGGAGTAGTGAGTAGTTGTGTAGTAGGTATTGAGTTGATTAAAAGATTAATGATATGCATGATTATAAGAAATTGAAAATATGGAAAGATTCAGTTGAATTAGTAAAGGAAGTTTATTTGTTAACACGAAAATTTCCTTCTGATGAGAAGTTTGGATTAGTGAGACAAATTAACAGATCAGCAGTTTCAATTCCTTCAAATATTGCAGAAGGAGCTGGAAGAAACACAAATGGGGAATTTAAGAATTTCTTAGGAAATGCAAATGGTTCGTTAAATGAACTCGAAACTCAACTGATAATAAGTAAGAATCTGAAATTTATATCAGACAAAGATTGTGAAGTCTTATTGAACAAAATAATTATCCTTGAAAAGATGATTTATAATTTAATTAATTCATTAAAGAAATAATTCGTATTGACATGATTAATGTATTATCCAATACTCAATACTCATTACCCAATACTCAATACTCATTACCCAATACTCAATACTCATTACCCAATACTCAATACTCATTACCCAATACTCAATACTCATTACCCAATACTCATTACTCATTACTCAATACTCAATACTCAATACTCAATACTCATTACTCAATACTCAATACACATTACTCATTACCCAATACTCATTACCCAATACCCATTACTCAATACTCAATACTCAGAATTAATGCCCGAATTTAAACATCCAACAAATGCCGCAGAGTTTGAGAACAATTTCGGTCAGATAAAGCCGTTGATGAATGAAACTCAGGCTTATTATGAAAGCTCACGATGTTTGTTTTGTTATAATGCACCCTGTATTTCAGCATGCCCTACCCATATTGATATTTCATTATTCATAAGACAAATTAATACAGGCAATACAATGGGGGCTGCAAACACAATTTATAATTCTAACTACTTTGGAAATTCATGCGGGAAGGTTTGTCCTACTGAAGTATTGTGCGAAGGAGCTTGCGTCTATAATCTTCAAGAAGTAAAACCAATTGAAATAGGAAGACTTCAGAGTTTTGCAACTACTCATGCTATCACTGAAAAGCGAAACTTTTTTACAGCTGGAAAACCTATTGGCAAAAAAGTTGCTGTGATAGGAGCCGGACCGGCAGGAATTTCATGTGCCTGTGAATTGAGATTGCTGGGTTATGAGGTGGATATTTATGAAGCAAAATCAAAACCATCGGGGTTGACATTATATGGTGTCGCTCCATATAAAATTACAAATCAAGAGGCAGTAACAGAAATTGAGTATCTGCAGAATCAACTCAATTTTAATATACTTTATAACATACAGGTTAAGTCAAGGGAAGATTTTCTTAAATTAGAGAATAATTATGATGCAATATTTCTTGGTATTGGACTTGGTGAAACTTCTTCCATTAAGATCAAAGGGGAGGAGCTTGAAAATTGCGTGGGAGCGGTAGAATTTATTTCACATTTACGAATTGAGCAATTTAACACTCATGTTGGAAAAACTGTTATCGTATTAGGAGGTGGAAATACAGCAATGGATGCAGCTTCTGAATCAGCCAGGATGGGAGCAGAAAAAGTAATTCTTGCATACAGAAGGTCTCAGGACGAAATGGGTGCATATGAATTTGAATTTGAGCTTGCAAAGAATGTAGGAGTAGAGGGAATGTTCAGAGTTTCTCCAATGGAGATTGTTGGAAATGGAAAAGTAGAAGGAGTAAAATTTATTAAAACCAGATTTACAAACGGAAGCCTGGAGAATATCAGCGGTAGTGAATTTATAGAAAAATGCGATATGGTTATTAAAGCAACCGGTCAATTTAAACTGGTTAACATATTAAAAAATATTTTCGGTATTCAACTGGATGACAAAGGAAAAGTGGTTGCAAATTCCGGAACTTATCAAACTGATAATCCAAAATACTTTGTCGGAGGTGATGCATATAATGGCGGAATTGAAGTAGTAAATGCTGTTGCTGAAGCAAAAGCAGCAGCAAAAGGAATTAATAACTATTTAAATAATCTTAATTAGAAAAAAAATACTTGCCTGATTTATCAGTAAATTTAGCCGGCATAATATCACCAAACCCTTTTTGGCTCGCGTCAGCTCCTCCGACCAATTCAGGCTACCAGATTATGAAAGCCTTTGAAGCCGGATGGGGTGGAGCAGTCTGGAAAACACTGGGAGTGCCAATTGTTAATGTATCAAGCAGATATGGAAGCGTGAATTACAGAGACAGTAAAATGATGGGATTCAACAACATCGAACTAATTACAGACAGACCGCTTAAAGATAACCTGAGGGAAATTGAGGAAGTCAAAAAATATTTTCCTGATAATTCCGTTATTGCTTCATTGATGGTGGAATCAAAAAAGGAATGGCATCAGATAGTTAAAGATGTTGAAAATGCAGGCGCTGACGGTATTGAACTTAATTTCGGATGTCCGCATGGGATGTGCGAAAGAGGTATGGGCTCTGCAGTAGGTCAGGAGCCGGAAATTTTAAGGATGATTGTCTCCTGGGTAAAGGAAGTTGCAACAAAGCCTGTAATTGTAAAGTTAACTCCAAATATTACTGATATCACCGAGCCGGGACTCGCTGCCAGGCAGGGAGGAGGAGATGCAATCTCCATGATCAATACAATTCAAAGCATAGTTGGTGTAGATCTCGATAATTTTGTACCTTATCCGATAGTAGACGGCAAGAGTACAAATGGCGGTTATTGCGGACCTGCAGTAAAGCCGATTGCAATGAATATGGTTAAGAATTGTGCGCAGCATCCTGAAATAAATTTACCGATATCCGGAATTGGAGGAATAGAAAACTGGAGGGACGCCGTTGAGTTTATGTTATTAGGTGCGACAAATGTGCAGGTTTGCACTGCGGTAATGCATTATGGTTTCGGGATTGTCAGGGAAATGATTTCCGGGCTTTCAGAATTTATGTATGAAAAAGGTTTTAGCAAGGTGCAGGAAATGATTGGAAAGGCTTTGCCGAATATGGTAACATGGGAAAACTTAAATCTTGATTATAAAATCGTTGCTGAGATTAATAAAGAGAAGTGTATCGAATGCCAGCTATGCTATATTGCCTGCGAGGATGGCGCTCACCAGGCGATCGGACTTTCTAAAAACGGATCACGTATTCCCTTTATCATTGAAGAAAACTGCGTGGGATGTAATTTATGTTCCCTTGTTTGCCCGGTAGAAGAATGTATTGTTATGGTAAGGAGAGATGACGGAAATATTGTTGACACATGGAAACAAAGATCACAAGCAGGTACTATACCAACGACCTTTAATGATCCCCGAGCTGGAGGAATACATCACTGGATTCCTGAACCCGCAAGCGCTTTGAAGAAAACTTAATAAATCTAAAGAAACTCAAAGATACCTAAAGATACCATCAAAAATACTTTGAATGTTTTTTTTATTCTGAGTATTTTAATAAAGGAAGATCATAACTTCTTATAACCATGAAACAATTCTACTCCCAAAAGAATTTGTAATTATAATAAACTAGCAGAAATTATAAAATTTGACTTTATCCATCAATGAGCTAAAGAAAAGATTTGGCCGCATAAAATTAATTGTTTCAGATATTGACGGTACTCTAGTTTCAAACAGTAACAAAATCAGCAATCAAACGGTTGAGCTGATTAAGCAGCTTCGTAAAAAAAATATTCATTTTTCCCTCGCCTCGCAACGGGTTCATTCTTCCATTGTTCCTATCGCAAAAGAGTTAGAAATTGATATCCCTTATATTTCTCTTAACGGCACTTTGATTCAGAATATTGAGGGCAAAGTCATTCTTAACAAATCTATTATTGACAAAAAGTATGTACTTAAAGCATTAAGGCTTGCTGAAAAGCACTATGTCAAAATAGCATTATGTTACGATGACCGGATTGTATATACTGAAGATAATTCCGTCATAAAAGATTTCATGACGCGTTTGGGGACAACCTACACTCTCGTAAATTCCTACGATAAATATACGGATAATGTCCTTGAAATAATTATGTCGGGAAATGACAGAAAAGCAATGAAATATATTCAGCAAAAAATGAACCCTCCTTTCAGATTGTTTTTAAAAGTAAAATATTATCGTTCTCAATCATTACAGGGAGTATATCATATTGAGATTGTAAAGAAAGGAATCAACAAAAAAACCGGGCTCCGTTTACTGGCAAAATATCTGAAAATAAAGAAAAACCAGGTTCTGGTTTTCGGGGACTGGTATAACGACAGGGATTTATTTCAATTCGGAGGTACAAACATCGCATTGGAAAATGCCGTTGATGAACTAAAAGATATGGCTGACTTTGTAACCGATAAATCAAATGATGAGGATGGTGTAGGACATTTTTTAAAAATGTTTCACGAAACGGTAAAATAATTTTTGAAAGGTGATGAATATTATACCATTGCAAAATTCTATGACGGGATTGTAGGCAAAGTAAATGATACTGCTGAGTATATTAAGGTCAATATAAAAAGATATAATCCGGGCACTAAAACTTTACTGGAACTCGGATGCGGCACAGGCCTCAACCTCTCTTCATTTCATAATAATTTCGATGTCACTGGAATTGATATATCCGGGAAGATGTTGAGCATCGCCCGGAAAAAAAACTAAAGGTAAATCTATACCTTCAGGATATTCGTGACTTCAGAGTCCAAAAGCAATTTGATGCAATTACCTGCATATATGATACCATAAACCATATAATTTTTTTCCGGGAGTGGAAACGGCTTTTTGAAAATGTTTTCAAGCATCTGAATAATAATGGATTATTCATTTTTGATATTAATACTTTATATAAACTTCAAATCTTATCAGAAATTTCTCCTCTGATTCATAAATTTAAATCCGGCTATCTCATTATTGATGTAAAGAATATTTCTACCGGCGTTTTTAACTGGAATTTAAAGGTCTTTGAAAACAAAAAAACTAATTGCTATGTTCTGCATGAAACCAATATCAAAGAATCTTCTTTCAAGACGGAAGAAATAAAAAGAGAGCTTATTAAATTTTTTACTATAAGGAAAATTGAGGACGAAAATAACAGGTTAAATCAGAAATCGGAAAGGATTTATTTTATTTGTCAAAAGAAGTCCTGATAAATTAATTTCTTAACAGAATAATTTTTCTATGAAAAAAATCGTAGAGTGCGTTCCGAATATATCAGAAGGAAGGAACGAAAGTATTATTAATGCCTGTGCAGAATCAGTAAGAAAAGTGCAGGGCGTTACTTTGCTTGATTCCGATCCCGGAAGATCAACCAACAGAACAGTATTTACATTCGTGGGAGATCCTGAGTCAATAGTCGAAGCCGCATTTCAATTCTCAAAAACTGCTTATGAGCTGATTGATATGACCAGGCATTCGGGAGAGCATCCCCGGATGGGTGCAGTAGATGTTGTTCCTTTTGTACCTGTTGCAAACGTATCAACTGAAGAGTGTGTGGAATGTTCAAAACAATACGGGAAAAGAATTGGTGAAGAACTTGGAATTCCGGTTTACCTTTATGAAGAAGCTTCTGATAGACCTGACCGGAAGACTTTGAGTCAAATTCGCTCCGGCGAATATGAAGGTTTAAATGAAAAAATTTATAAGCCTGAATGGAAACCGGATTTCGGACCGCAAAAATTTATCCCAAAATCAGGAGCGACTGTTACCGGATCGAGATTTTTTTTAATTGCATATAACGTAAATATATTAGGAACTAAAGAGCAGGCACACAAGATAGCTCTAAACATTCGTGAACAGGGAAGAAGTGAGACTATGCCCGGACGGCTTAAGGCAATAAAAGGAATCGGCTGGTATGTTAACGAATACAATATGGCGCAGATTTCCATGAATCTTGATAACTATTTAATTACACCACCACATGTTGCTTTCGAAGAATGTGTAAAAGATGCAAAGGAGATGAATCTTGCAGTTTGCGGAAGTGAGCTTGTCGGGCTTATACCCCGGGAAGCAATGCTGATGGCTGCTGAATATTATATTAAGGAAGAAAATTTATT